>NZ_JBHYHC010000091.1:0-36825 GCF_042738955.1 Umezawaea sp. NPDC059074 | reverse complement strand
GGGCGCCCCGCGGTGGTCGGGCTTCGGGGGGTGGGTTTTGTGTCCCGGTAACAAAAAACGCCTCAAGTGGGAGTCCGAGCCCGCCATTTTCCGTGCTGGGGTGACCGTCGGGGGACCGGAGTCCCCCGACGGGGCGATCAGGGACTTACGCGTCCAACGTCCACGAGTCGATGCGACCCGTGTCGAGGCTCGCCTGGTCGCGGACCCGGAGCTTCCAGGTGCCCGCGATCACCTCGCTGGAGGCGTTGACCGTGTAGGTCTGGTTGATGTTGTCGGTGCTGCCACCGGTGCGGTTGTGCAGGTTGTAGACCGAGCCGTCGGGCGCGACGAGGTCCACGACCAGGTCACCGATGTAGGTGTGGACGATCGCGACCGTGACCTTGGTGGTCGAGGAGGCGTTGCCGGAGCAGGACAGCGCGATGGTGCTGTTCACGTCCGAGTTGTCCGGGATCGCCACGTCGGTGCCGTTGGTGACCGGGTCGCAGCCGGAGCCGATCGGGTTGACCACCCAGGAGAACGTCGCCGAGGCCGTCTTGGACGCCGCGTCGGTCGCCGTCGCCGTCACCGAGTACGTGGCGGCGGTGGTGGGCGTGCCGGAGATCAGGCCCGAGGAGCTGATCGACAGACCGGCCGGGAGACCCGTCGCGGTCCAGGTGTACGGCGAGGTGCCGTTGGACGCCGAGAGCTGGAGGCTGACGGCCGTGCCGACGGTGCTCGCCTGCGCGCCGGGGTTGGTGACCGAAGGCGTGCCGGGCACGCCGCCGCCACCGGTGTAGAGCAGCTTGTTCGGCGAACCGGTGCCGGGGTTGGAGATCTTGTCGCTGGTGGCCGCGTTCACCAGTGCCGCGTGCACGGTGGCCGGGCTGGCCGTCGGGTTGGCGGCCAGGTACAGGGCCGCCGCACCGGCGACGTGCGGGGTCGCCATCGAGGTGCCGCTGATGGTGTTCGTCGCGGTGTCGTTGGTGTTCCACGACGAGGTGATGTTCTCACCGGGCGCGAAGATGTCGGTGCAGGTGCCGAAGTTCGAGAACGACGCGCGGGCGTCGCTGATCGTCGACGCGTTCACCGTGATGGCCGTCGCCACGCGTGCCGGGGAGAAGTTGCACGCGTTCGCGTTGGAGTTGCCCGACGCGATGGCGTAGGTGACGCCGGAGGCGATGGAGTTCGCGACCGCGTTGTCCAGGGTCGTGTCCACGCCGCCACCGAGGCTCATGTTGGCCACGGCGGGCTTGATGGCGTTCGCGGTCACCCAGTCGATGCCCGCGACGACACCGGCGGTCGTGCCGGAACCGGCGCAGTTCAGCACCTTGACGGCGACGATGGAGACGCCCTTCGCGACGCCGTACTGGGAGCCGCCGACGTTGCCCGCCACGTGCGTGCCGTGGCCGTTGCAGTCGGAGTTGTTGCCGTCACCCGAGGTGTTGGTGCCCCACGTCGCCCGGCCGCCGAACGTGGTGTGCGTGGTGCGCACGCCGGTGTCGACGATGTAGGCGTGCACGTTCGCCGCCGTCGTGCTGTAGGAGTAGCTGTTGTCGAGGGGCAGGTTCTGCTGGTCGATGCGGTCCAGGCCCCACGACGGGACCGGCGTCTGCGTGTCGGCCAGCTTCACGACCGCGTCCTGCTGCACGTAGGCGACCGTCGGGTCCGCGGCGAGCTTGCGGGCCTGGTCGGCCGACATCGTGACGGAGAAGCCGTTGATCGCGTGCTTGAACGCCGCCTTCACCTGGCCGCCGTACTTCTGGGTCAGGGACCCGGCGGTCTTGGCGGACAGGGCGCGTGCGGACGCGCTGTCCTTCAGCGTGACGATGTAGCTGTCCTTGACCGCGTCGGCGCGGTCCGCGCCGAGGATCTGGCCTTCGGCCGACGCGGGCGAGGCGGCGGTGACGGCCAGGGCGAGCGCCGCGGTCGCGGCCATGCCCAATCCGGCCAGTCGTCTGGTGATCCGAGCGTCTCCCATTGCAGGTGTCTCCCTCAAGACAGGGTCGCCCGGCCGTCGGCGTGGCCGACGGCTGAGCTGCAGGGTAGGGACATTCGCGCGAACGGGTGAAGCGGCTAGCGACCGGTCATAGAAGATATTCGTGACATTCCACTCCGGGCAGTAGCACCGAGTGGAGGCAAGTTCGAACGGAAAATTACCCGTTGACATGCGAAAAGCCGATCCCGCGTTTAAGGGGTCGGATCGCTGGGAACGCGCGTCGCGGCTATCGCACTGGGCCGGATGGCCGCTACCGTCGAGCGGCCCTACCTACTTCCGGGTACGCCTGCATAGCGTCACCCGTCAGGAGGACCGGAACGGAGTCGGCGTGCCGAGGCGTTCGGGACCGTTGGGGACGCGGAGCCATGTGTCGTGTCGTACGTGCGGCCACGTTGCAGCGTGGTCGATCTCCTCATCGCGATCCGGACGCCCGGTGTTACCGGGCAGGCGGAAGTTCGTCCGATCGGCTCAGCGCCGGTCCTCCACGCCCCCTCGGGCGTTCCCTGCAGTCGAGGAAGTGGAGAGCTGGATGAAGTGCACGAGAGTTGCGCGGGTGGCCGGGGCAGTGGTGCTCGCGACCCTCACGGTGGCGCCCGGTACCGCCCTGGCCTCGGCCGGGGACAGAGGGTCCGAGCTGTCCGGTGAGGTGGTGGCCGCCTACCAGCGCGACCTCGGTCTGAACGCCGACCAGGCGGTCGAGCGGGTGGGTCTGGAGAGGACCGCCGCCGCCAACCAGAAAGCGGCTCGGGAGTTGACGGGGGCCGCGTACGGCGGCGCCTGGTTCGACGCGGCGAGCGGCAAGCTCGTCGTCGGTGTGACCGACGAGGGGAAGACCAGGGTCGTCCAGGCGCTGGGGGCCGAGGCGAAGGTCGTGCCGCACACGGCGGCCTCGCTGACCGACACCAAGAACAAGATCGACCAGGCGGGCAAGGCGCCCAGTGCCGTGACCGGCTGGTACGTGGACGAGCGGGCCAACTCCGTGGTGGTGACCGTCCGGAGAGGAGTCGTCGACGACGAGGTCGCGAAGTTCCTCGACGTGGCCAAGGCCGCCGGTCCGGTGTCGGTCGTCGAGACCGACCGGGCGCCGCGCGTCTACGCCGACATCCGCGGCGGGGACGCGTACAACATCAACAACGCGTCCCGGTGCTCGATCGGGTTCGCCGTGTCCGGCGGGTTCGTGTCGGCCGGGCACTGCGGCTCGGCCGGTGACTCGGTGACCTCCGGCGGCCAGTCCATGGGGACGTTCGAGGGCTCGTCCTTCCCCGGCAACGACTACTCCTACGTGAAGACCGGGTCGGGGTGGACGCCGTCGCCGACGGTGAACCACTACGGCGGCGCCGACGTCGTCGTGTCCGGGTCCACGGAGTCCGCCGTCGGGGCGTCGGTGTGCCGGTCCGGGTCCACCACCGGGTGGCACTGCGGGACCGTGCAGGCCAAGGACCAGACGGTGAACTACCAGGAGGGGTCCGTCTCGGGGCTCACCAGGACCAACGCGTGCGCCGAGCCGGGCGACTCGGGCGGGTCCTGGGTCAGCGGCACCGAGGCGCAGGGCGTGACCTCCGGCGGGTCCGGTGACTGCACGTCCGGCGGGGAGACGTACTTCCAGCCGGTGAACGAGATCCTCTCGGTCTACGGGGTCAGCCTGATCACGGGCTGAGCCCGTCGCGGTGCCGGTGGGGTCGCCTTGGGATCTGGCGGCCCCGCCGGCATGCTCCGCGAGCAGGCTTTATACGCTCGATCGAGTGATCCACTCCCCGTAGTCCCCGATTCACCCCGCAGAACAGGGCCGCCGCTCCAATGGCCGTTGTCGCGGGACGGGGCCGATTGCCAGGGTTCTACCCCGAGCCCTCCGCAGCCGGTCCGAAGGAGTAGTCCCGCCCATGCAGGCGTTCACGCTGCCCGACTTCTACCTGCCGCACCCGGCCAGGATCAACCCGCACCTGGAGCGCACGCGCCTCCACAGCATGGCCTGGGCCGAGGACATGGGGATGCTGGACTCCCCGAAGCCGGGCGGTGGCGTCGTCTGGGACGAGGCCGCGCTCGCGAAGATGGACTACGCGCTGATGTGCGCCTACACGCACCCGGATTGCGACGGCGACGCGCTCGACCTCATCACCGACTGGTACGTCTGGGTCTTCTTCTTCGACGACCACTTCCTCGAGCAGTTCAAGTACTCGCGCGACCTCAAGGGCGCGAAGGCGTACCTGGACCACCTCGAGCTGTTCATGACGGAGGGCGACGCGCAGGCCCCCGAGCCGACGAACCCGGCCGAGGAGGGGCTGCGGGACCTCTGGCGGCGGACCGTGCCCGCGATGTCCGCCGGCTGGCGGCGGCGGTTCATCACGGTGACGCACAACCTGATGGTCGAGTCCATGTGGGAGCTCGGGAACATCGAGATGGGGCGCGTCGCCAACCCGATCGAGTACGTCCAGATGCGCCGCCGCGTCGGCGGGGCGCCGTGGTCGGCGAACCTCGTCGAGTACGCCGTGGGCGCGGAGATCCCGGACAGCGTGGCCGCCCTGCGGCCCATGCAACTGCTGTCGGACACGTTCTCCGACGCCGTGCACCTGCGCAACGACCTGTTCTCCTACCAGCGCGAGGTCGAGGAGGAGGGGGAGAACTCGAACGCCGTGCTGGTGTTCGAGAAGTTCCTCGGCTGTTCCACCCAGCAGGCGGCCGACCTGGTGAACGAGCTGCTGACGTCGCGGCTGCACCAGTTCGAGAACACCGCGCTGGTCGAGGTGCCCGCGCTGATGGCGGAGCACGCGATCCCGCCGCACGAGCAGCTCGGCGTCGCCGCGTATGTGAAGGGCCTCCAGGACTGGCAGTCCGGCGGCCACGAGTGGCACGCGGTGTCCAGCCGGTACATGAACGAGGAGGCCGCCACCGGCACCAGCGTGCTCGGCGGGCCCAGCGGGTTCGGCACGTCCGCGGTGCGGATGTTCTCGCCGTCCGCCAACGGGACGAAGCGCCGCAGGCAGCAGTTCACGCACCGGCCGTTCGAGCCGGTCGGGCACCTGCCCCTGCCGGACTTCCACATGCCGTACCCGATCCGGACGAGCCCGCACATCGACGACTCGCGGCGGTACGCGGTCGGCTGGGCGCGGGAGATGGGGATGTTCGAGGGCGGGGTGTGGGACGAGCGCCGGTTCATCGGGTTCGACTTCGCCCACTGCGCGGCGATGATCCACGCGGACGCGACCCCGGACCAGCTCAACCTCACGTCGGACTGGCTGGCGTGGGGCACCTACGGCGACGACTACTTCCCGCTGATCTTCGGCGCGGCCCGCAACATCGCCGCCGCGAAGCTGTGCAACGAGCGCCTGGCGCTGTTCATGCCGCTGGACGGCGGGGCGACGCCCGAGCCGACCAACCCGATCGAACGCGGCCTCCAGGACCTGTGGCGGCGCACGGCCGGGCCGATGGAGGTGGGCGCGCGGCGGGAGTTCCGCGCCACCGTCGAGGACATGACGGAGAGCTGGGTCTGGGAGGTCTTCAACCAGGCGCAGCACCGCGTGCCGGACCCGGTCGACTACATCGAGATGCGCCGCAAGACGTTCGGCTCGGACATGACGATGAGCCTGAACCGGTTGGCGCACTGGAACTCCGTGCCGCGCGAGATCTACCACACCAGCGTGATGCGGGAGATGGAGACGGCGGCCCAGGACTACGCCTGCTTCACCAACGACCTGTTCTCGTACCAGAAGGAGGTCGAGTACGAGGGCGAGGTGCACAACATCGTCTTGGTCGTGGAGACCTTCCTCGAGGTCGACCGGATCACCGCCCGCGACGTCGTGGCCAAGCTCATGACCGAGCGGATGACGCAGTTCGAGCACATCGTGGACCACGAGCTGCCCGCGCTGTTCGACGACTTCGACCTGGACGACGACGTGCGCGCGATCCTCACCGCGCACGCGGACGGCCTGAAGGAGTGGATGTCCGGCATCCTCGAGTGGCACCGCAAGTGCGTGCGGTACGTCGAGGCGGAGCTCCAGCGGAACCGCGCGTCGGTGGTGCCGGACCTCGGCACGTCGGCGCTGCGGGTGCCGGGCGCGATCGGCGCTCCCAGCGCGTTCGCCCAGCCGTGGTTCGCGGTGTCGGGTGCGGGTCTGCCCGGCGCGACCGTGGCGAGTCCGGCCCCGGTCGGCGTTCCCGCTGCCGCGCCGCACGCCGTCACCCCGCCGTCCGCGACGCCGGTGGCCCCACGATCGGGTGGTCTTCCTGCGGTGTCGAGCATCGGGCTGCCCGCGTCGGGACCGGTGTTCACCACGCCGTCCGAGGGCACGCCGGAGCCGACGCGGATCGGGACGCCGACCGGGCTGGGGACGTCAGCGGCGCGGGTTCACGCGCCGAAGGTCTCCTCGCGGTAGGCGCGCCACCGGGTCAGCATGGCGGGCATCTCGCGGTGGATGAACTTGAAGAAGGCCAGCGTCTCGTCGAGGCGGCGGCCGGCGGGGGTGTCGGGGCCGAGGGCGTCGACACCGTCCTGCAAGGGCGCGTACCAGCGCTCGAGCGCCTGGTCCTTCTTGAAGACGGCCTCGTACCAGACGTCGTCGGACACCTGGAAGACGTCGCGGCGGGAGCCGACCTCCCGCTCGCGGCGCACCAGGTTGACCTGCCCGAGGTACCGCACGGCGCCGGAGATGGCGGCGGGGGAGACCTGGAGCAGTTCGCCCAGCTCGGCGGCGGTCATCCGGCCCTTCTCGCTGACCAGCAGCGCGACGAAGACCCGCGAGGGCATCCGGGCCATGCCGGAATCGGTGAACACGGCGGAGAAGCGCTCGATGAAGCGCACGACCGCCTGGTTGCCCGTCTCCGCCACCTCGGTCATGTCGCATCATCCCCTTCGCCCGGTTCGACCCCGAACCTTATCGGATTTCATAACTTCACGAAGTTGTGAAACGAGTGTAGCTTACGGGGCATGACAGAAGCGATATCCGTGTCGGGCCTGGTGAAGGCCTACGGCCCGACGCGTGCGTTGGACGGTCTCGACCTGACCGTCCGCACCGGTGAGGTCCACGGCTTCCTCGGCCCCAACGGCGCGGGCAAGTCGACCACCATCCGGGTGTTGCTGGGTCTGCTGCGAGCCGACGCGGGCACGACCCGCCTCCTCGGCGGCGACCCGTGGAAGGACGCGGTCACCCTGCACCGCAGGCTGGCCTACGTGCCGGGCGACGTCACGCTGTGGCCGACCCTGTCCGGCGGCGAGGTCATCGACCTGCTGGGCAGGCTGCGCGGCGGCCTGAACCCCACCCGCCGGGCCGACCTGCTGGAGCGCTTCGAACTGGACCCCCGCAAGAAGGGCCACGCCTACTCGAAGGGCAACCGGCAGAAGGTGGCGCTGATCGCGGCGCTCGCGTCCGACGTCGAACTGCTGATCCTGGACGAGCCGACCTCGGGGCTGGACCCGCTGATGGAGGCCGTGTTCCAGGAGTGCGTGCAGGAGGAGCGGGTCCAGGGGAGGACCGTCCTGCTCTCCAGCCACATCCTCGCCGAGGTCGAGGCGCTCTGCGACCGGGTGAGCATCATCCGCAACGGCAAGACCGTCGAGACCGGCACGCTCGCCGAACTGCGGCACCTCACCCGCACCAGCATCTCCGCCGAACTGGCGTCCGCGCCCATCGGCCTCGCCGCGCTGCCGGGCGTGCACGACCTGAAGGTCGAGGGCCTGCGGGTCCACTTCGACGTGGACACCGACCAGCTCGACGCCGTGCTCCGGCAGCTCACCCAGGCGGGCGTGCGCAGCCTCGCGAGCCACCCGCCGACGTTGGAGCAGCTGTTCCTGCGGCACTACGAGGCGGAGCCGACGGACGCCGTGATGTCGCGATGAGCGGCGGGTTCGTGGGCACCGGGGCGCTGGTGCGGCTCGGGCTGCGCCGCGACCGGATCATGCTGCCCGCGTGGATCGCGGGCGTGGTGGTGCTGGCCGTCGGCTCCGCGGCGGCCGCGGCCGACCTGTACCCGACGGTCGAGTCGCGCGTGTCGGCCGCCACCGCGGCCAACAACACGACGGCGCTGCTCGCGCTGTACGGCCGGGTGTACGACCCGACGTCGCTCGGCGGCATCTCCATGGTCAAGACCGGCGGCATCGGCGCGGTGCTGATCGCGCTGCTGTCGATCATCATCGTGGTCCGGCACACCCGCGCCGAGGAGGAGTCCGGGCGGCTGGAACTCGTCGGCGCGACCGTCGTCGGCCGGTACGCCGCGCTCACCGCCGCCCTGGTCATCGCCGTCGCCACCAACGTGGTGCTGGCCCTGCTCACGGCCGTGAGCATCGCGGGCGCCGGGCTGCCGACAGCGGGCTCGTACGCGTTCGGCGCTGCCTGGGGCGGGGTGGGGATCGCCTTCGCCGCGATCGCCGCCGTCACCGCCCAGCTCTCGTCCACGGCCCGCAGCGCGACCAGCCTCGGCTCGATCGTGCTCGGCGTCGTCTACGTGCTGCGCGCGGTCGGCGACACGGCGGGGCCGGACGGCCCGAGCTGGATGTCGTGGCTGTCGCCGATCGGCTGGGGCCAGCAGTTCCGCCCGTACGCGGGCGACCGCTGGTGGGTCCTGCTGATCACCTTCGCGTTCGCCGTCGTCGTCATCGGCGGCGCGTACGCGCTGGTCGAGCGCCGGGACATCGGCGCGGGCCTGATCGCCGACCGGCTCGGGCCCGCCACCGCCCCCGCCGGGCTGCGCAGCCCGTTCGCGCTGGCCTGGCGGCTGCAACGCGGGTCGCTGTTCGGCTGGCTGGCCGCGTTCGCCGGGCTCGGCCTGGTGCTGGGCAACATCGCGGGCAACGTCGGCGGCTTCGTCGACAGCCCGTCGGCCAGGGAGATGGTCGCGAAGCTCGGCGGGCAGCAGGGCCTGACCGACGCGTTCATCTCCGCCGAGATGGGCATCATGGGGTTCGTCGCGGCGATCTACGGCATCCAGGCCGCGCTGCGGTTGCGCGGCGAGGAAGCCGGTCAACGCGCCGAACCGCTGCTGGTCGCGTCGGTCTCGCGGACCAGGTGGGTGATGAGCCACCTCGTCGTGGCGCTCGGCGGCTCGGCGCTGCTCCTGGTCGCGGCGGGTCTGGCCGCGGGCCTGTCGCACGGCGCGCAGTCCGGCGACATGGGCCAGTTCGGCCCGGTCTTCGTCACCGCCGTCCTCCAACTGCCCGCCGTGTGGGTGCTCACCGGCATCGTGGTCCTCGCGTTCGGCGCGGCTCCGCGCCTGGTGGTCGCCGGGTGGGTCGCGCTCGTCGTGTTCCTGATGCTGGGCCAGCTCGGTCCGCTGCTGGAGCTGGACCAGTGGGCGATGGACCTGTCGCCGTTCACCCACATCCCGAGGTTCCCCGCCGGGGACGTCGAC
Source organism: Umezawaea sp. NPDC059074 (assembly GCF_042738955.1). Lineage (NCBI taxonomy): Bacteria > Bacillati > Actinomycetota > Actinomycetes > Pseudonocardiales > Pseudonocardiaceae > Umezawaea > Umezawaea sp. NPDC059074. The sequence continues at coordinate 27,512 of NZ_JBHYHC010000091.1, read as the reverse complement.
CCGGTGCCGCTGGTGTGGCTGGTGCTCATCGCCGTCGCGCTCGTGGCCGCGGGCCTCGCCGCGTTCCGGCGGCGGGACATCACCACCTAGATCCGTCCACCCGGCCGGGTCCGCCTTCGGGAGGGCCCGGCCCTTGCCGTGCCACGGGGTGTGTGCAACTCTGAAAGAGATGTTTCGAAAGAACACTTTCAGGAGTTGGTCATGACGTACCCCCAACCGCGCCGGGTCGGCGACGTCGAGGCGCTCAAGGCGCTCACGCACCCGCTGCGCGTGTCGCTGGTGAACCACCTGCTCTCGGTCGGGCCGCGCACGGCGAGCGAGTGCGCCGAGGAGGTCGGCTCCAGCGCGTCCAACTGCAGCTGGCACCTGCGGCAGCTCGCGAAGTTCGGCTTCGTCGAGCGGGTCGAGGGGACCGACGGGCGGGAACGGCCGTGGCGCGCCACCGCGGTGGGGTTCGACTTCGGCGGGTTCGACGAGGACCCGGCCGTGCGCACCCAGCAGGACGCGCTGGCGGCGTTGCAGCTCAACGAGGAGAACCGGCTCGTGCAGCGGTTCCTGGACCGGCAGCACGAGGTGCCGCGCGAGTGGCTGGAGGCGTCGGCGTTCCACGGCTACTCGCTGACCGTGACCGCGGAGGAGTTGACCGGGCTGGTCGGGATCATCGACGACCTGCTGCGGCCCTACATCACGCCGGTGCGCGAGAACGCCCCCGAGGGCGCGGCGCCGGTGCACCTGGCCGTCCGGGCGTTCCCCCGATGACCGGCCCGCTGGCGAACCCCGGCTTCCGGCGGCTGTGGACGGCCGGGCTCGTCTCCGAGATCGGCGACTGGGTGCTCCAGGTCGCCATGCCGGTCTACGTCTACCAGCTCACCGGATCCGCCTCGGCGACCGCGACCACGTTCGTCGTGGCGCTCCTGCCGAGCCTGGCGCTGTCCCCGGTGGCGGGGGTGCTGGCCGACCGGTGGGACCGGCGACGGCTGATGCTGCTGGTCAGCGTCCTGCAAGCCCTGGCGCTGCTGCCGCTGCTCGCCGTGCGCGGAGCCGAGGACCTCGTGCTGGTCAACGTGGTCACAGCCTGCCAGGCGGGCTTGGCGGCGCTGTTCGAGCCCGCGCGGAGCGCACTGCTGCCGTCGCTGCTCGACCGCGACCAGGTGCCCGCCGCCAACGGGCTGATGAGCGTCGGCGTGAACCTCGCCCGCTTGGTCGGCGCGTCGCTGGGCGGTGTGCTGCTCGGGTACGCGGGGCTGCCGGGCGTGCTGCTGGCCGACGGCCTGTCGTTCCTGCTGGCGGCCGTGCTGCTGCTGCGCGGGTTCGGGGTCGCCCCGCCGGTGGTGGTCCACCCGCCGGTGCTGCGGGCGTGGGTCGACGGCCTGCGGGAGATCGCCCACCAGCGGCAGCTGAGGTTCATGGTGCTGGTCGTCGGGCTGATGGCGGTGGCGCAGGGCCTGTTCGTCGTGCTGTTCGTGGTGTTCGTGACCGAACGGCTCGGCGGCGGCGAGGCCGAGACCGGCCTGCTGCGCGGCGTGCAGTCGATCGGCGGCCTGCTCGGCGGCGTGCTGGTCGGGGTGCTGGCGCGGAGGGTCGTCGCCGGTCGCCTGCTCGGCTGGTCGCTGCTGGTGTTCGGCCTGCTGGCGGCGCTGATGTGGAACTCGGCGTACGCCACGACCGCCCTGCCGTACTACCTGGTCGCGTTCGCGGTCCTCGGCGCTCCCGGCGTGCTCAGCGGGGTGGGGATGATGTCGGTGCTCCAGCTGCACACGACGGACGCGTCCCGCGGACGGGTGCTGAGCAGCTTCTACAGCCTGTTCGACGGCTTCCAGGCCGTGGGGATGGTCGTGGCGGGCGCGCTGGTCGTGCCGCTAGGGCTGCCGCTGCTGCTCGACCTGCAAGCCGGGTTGTACGTGCTCGCGGGGGTGGTGGCGGTGCAGCGCCAGTGGGGGGACCAGCGCCAGCAGGGCGGCGGGGACGAGGAACGCCAGGACCGGGTCGACGTGGTACAGGGGCACGAAAGCGGTCGGTGACACCGCGCCGCCGAGGAACCGCAGCGACTGCACGACCGACACCGACCCGCCCTGGTTGGGGCCGTTCCCGGTGAGCACCAGCGCGTTCACCCCGACGATGACCCCCTGGCTGCACGCGCCCGTGACCGCCCACAGCAGACCCACGGCCCACAGCGACGGCAGCGTCGCCACGCCCACCAGCAGGAGCGCCCCGGCTCCCGCGCCCGCCAGCGCGCAGCGCTTCGCGCCGAACCGGTCGATGGCCCGGCCGACCAGCCGCGCGGTGAGGATCCCGGCGAGGCCGAACCCGGTCAGCACCAGACCGCGCTCGCTCGCGCTCAACGCGAAGTCGTCGCCGAGCCGGAACGCCACGAGGAACGACAGCCCGCCCAGGCAGCCCCAGCCGATGAACCCGGTGACCGCGATCCGGACCACCTCCGGCCGCCACGCGCTGCGCAGCTTCGGCCGGTCACCGGACGGTGCCGTGGTCGCGGGCAGCCCGATCCACGCCAGCAGCGCGGCCACGACCGCCGCCCCGACGAACGCCCACCGCCACGACGCCTCGGCGGCCAGCCCGCCCACGAGCGGCGCCGACGTCTGGCCCGCGGCCTGCATGGACGCGAACACGCCCAGCGTCCGACCCAGCCGGGCCTTCGGGGTCACGGCCGCGATGGCCGCCAGCAGCAGCGGCGTGGTGAACGCGTTGGCCGCGCCCTGCACCGCCCTGCCCGCGAGCAGCACCGGGAACGCCCAGGCCACGGCGCACAGCAGCGACGCCAGGACGTAGACCAGGTAGGCGAGGCGGACCGTGCGGAGCGCGCCCCACCGGGCCCCGAGGGTGCCGGAGAAGAGCATGAGGCCCGCGAAGGGCAGCAGGTAGACAGTGAGCGTCACCGCCGCCGCGCCCCCGGACCGCCCGAAGTCGCCCCCGATCTCGGGGAGGATCGACGACGTCATCGCGCCGCCGAACGGGCCGAGGAAACCGCCCGCGTACAGGGCGGCGAGCGTGGCCCTGGACCGCCAGCCGGTGGAGGTGGTCGTCGTGGTCACGCGCTCGCGCCGATCGGTCCCGCTGGGTCGACGGGGCCGGAACGATCGTGGCGAGAGGGGTGCACGGAGGACAGTCAACTCCTCGCGGAGCCGAGGGCGTGACCCGGTTCCACTGGGCGGGACCCGACCCTCCTCCCCGAGTGCCGTCCGGGAGGAGGGTCGTCGACTAGAGGCCCGCGGGACCCCGACCGGGGCCGCGGCCGCGACGGCGCAGGTAGCGCTCGAACTCGGCCGCGATGGCGTCGCCGCTCTCCTCGGTGATCTCGATCTCCGCGTCGCCGCGCTCCTCGAGGGCCCGGACGTAGTTGCGCACGTCCTCGTCCTCGTCCGCCATCTCGCTGACGGTCCGCTCCCACTCCTCCGCCTGCTCGGGCAGGGCACCGAGCGGCACCTCGACGTCGAGGACCTCCTCGACGCGGTGCAGCAGGGCGAGGGTCGCCTTGGGCGACGGGGGCTGGGACACGTAGTGCGGCACGGCCGCCCAGAACGAGATGGCCGGGATGCCCGCCTGCACGCACAGGTCCTGGAAGACGCCCACTATCCCGGTCGGACCCTCGTAGCGGGAGCGCTCGAGGCCGTACTTCGCCGCGGACTCCTCGTCGTACGCGGTCCCGGTCACGGGGACCGGGCGGGTGTGCGGGGTGTCCATCAGCAGCGCGCCAAGCGTCACCACGGTGGTGATGCCGAGGCCCTCGATGTGGCCGAGGAGTTCCGCCGCGAACTTGCTCCAGCGCATGTTGGGCTCGATGCCGTGCACGAGCACCACGTCGGTCGCGGAGCCCGGCGGGCGGCACACGGTCAGGCGCGTGGTCGGGAATTCCACCCTTCGGGTGATGCCGTCCACCATGCGGACCGTAGGCCGAGTCACCTGGAAGTCGTAGTAGTCGTCGGGGTCGATCTCCGCGAGCGGGGTCGCGTCCCAGGTGAGTTGCAGGTGTTCGATCGCGGTACTGGCTGCGTCTCCAGCGTCGTTCCAGCCCTCGAACGCCGCCACCATGATCGGGTTGGTGAGGGGTTTCCGAGGGTCGTAGGGGGTGGGGGAGGCCTGGTCCGGATCGGTCACCGGCTCAGACTACGACCCGAGCCCAACTCGGTTGCCCGTAGGCTTGGCGCATGGTGGATCGTGTCTCCTCACCTCTGCCGGCCGCTCTCGAAGATCGAGTGGTCGTGGCGGACGGCGCGATGGGCACCGTGCTCCGGTCGGAGGCACTCACGCTCGACGACTTCGCAGGTCACGAGGGGTGCGACGAGGTACTGGACGTCACCGGACCGGACGTCGTGCGAGGAGTGCGCCGCGCCTGTCCGGAGGCAGGGGCCGACGCCGTCGAGACCAACGCGTTCGGGGCCAACCTGCCGAACCTGGCCGACCACGGCGTGTCCGACCGGATCTTCGAACCGTCCGGGGTGGGCGGTGCGCCTGCCCGCGAGGTGGCCGACGAGTTCGCCGAGTCGGGACGGCCGCGGTTCGTCCTGGGGTCCGTCGGACCGGGCACGACACTGCCGACCCTGGGCCACGCGCCGTACGCGGAGCAGGTGAAAGGCCTGCTTGCGGGCGGTGTGGACGCGGTGGTCGTCGAGACGTCGCAGGACCTGCTCCAGACGAAGGCGTCGATCGTCGGCGCGAAGCGGGCCATGGCAGCGGACGGCCGGGACGTGCCGATCATCGCCCAGGTGACCGTGGAGACGACCGGGACGATGCCGCTCGGCTCGGAGATCGGGGCCGCGCTGACGGCGGTGGAACCGCTCGGAATTGACCTGATCGGGTTGACTTGCGCGACCGGTCCGGCCGAGATGAGCGAACCCCTGCGGCACCTCGCCCGGATCTCGGCCGCGGACCCGGAGGACGTCGAGCAGTTCGTCAAACTCGGCTACCGCAGTGCCCGCCACTCGTTCGGTTACGGGGCGTGCCCCGAGATGGAGGGCCGGATCAAGGTCGTCGAGTTGCTGGAGCCCGACCGGATCGGCGTCGTGCTGTCCGAGGAACTCCAGTCGCACCCCGAGCAGTCCACCGACGTGTTCGTCGCCCACCACCCGGAAGCGAAGTACTTCAATGTCTGATGGTCGACCCGCAGCCGTTTTGTGGGACATGGACGGCACTCTCCTCGACTCCGAGAAGCTGTGGGACATCCCGCTGTACGAGTACGCGGAGAAGCTGGGCGGCACGCTGTCGCTCGAAACCCGGCACGCGATGGTCGGGACGAACGTCCCCAAGACGTTGTCGCTGCTCTACGGCGACATCGGCTACGAGCCGACCCCGGAAGACCTGACCGACGCCGCCGTGTGGATCGCGCGCCGCACCGAGGAGGTGTTCCGCGCGGGCCTGCCGTGGCGGCCCGGAGCCGTGGACGCGCTGCGGGCCGTGCGCGACTCGGGTGTGCCGATGGCGTTGGTGACGTCGACCGAGCGGGCGTTGACCGAGGTCGCGCTGGACACCATCGGCCGCGACCTGTTCGACGTGACGGTGTGCGGAGACGAGGTCGACGGGCTCAACAAGCCGCTGCCCGAGCCGTACCTGAAGGCCGCTCGACTGCTCGGCGTGGAGGCGTCCGACTGCGTCGCGATCGAGGACTCGCCGACCGGGGTGTCCTCCGCGGTGGCGGCGGGCTGCACGGTGCTCGTGGTGCCGTGCGACGTCGAGGTCGAACCGGGGGAGCGGAGGATCTTCCGCGAGTCGCTCGTAGGCGTGGACCTGGACGTGCTTTCCGCGCTGTGACAACGAAAAGGGAGCCCTCGCTCGTCCGCGAGGGCTCCCTTTTTCGTGCGAACTTTTCGGGCGAAATCAGACCGCGACGGCCGACTTCGCCTTGGACTTGGTCTTGCGGACCGCCGGGTCGATCAGCAGCCCGAACACCAGGCCGAGGCCGATCCACAGGGTCGCCGTCTCGGCCAGCGAGGCGAGGCGGAAGTCCCAGAGGACGCTCGACGGCATGTCCGCGGGCACCGCGTCCGGCGGCGGCGGGAACACCAGCAGCAGGACGGTCACCGCGACGATCGTTGCGAGCAACACGGCCGTGACGCGCACCGGCGCGGCCAGGTGCTCGAGCCGCGACGCGAGGTAGCTCGCCCCGAACGCGACGACGACACCGGCCAGGATGATCCCCAGGTACAGGCCCGTACGGAAGTTCACCGTCGTCGGGTCGCCCACGGCGGGCGGGTTGGCCGGGTACTTGATCGCGGGCAGCAGCGCCGCGACCCCGAACGCCGCCAACCCCAGCGTGGCGCTGCGGAAGAACGGCTGCTTGTCGACGAACCAGCGCCGCGTGTAGGCGAAGATCGTCGCGAACAGCGCGCCGACCGCGAGCCCGACCACGACCGCCGCCAGCACACCGCCGACGACCTGCGTGCCACGGCTGAACAGCTCCGCGTGCTCGTGCTCCCCGCCTTCGGCGTGCTCCGCCGCCGCGCGCGCCTCCTCGACGGCGAGCGCGGCGCGGATGGGCACTTCGACGACGAACAGGCTCACGAGCCCGGCCGCGAGTCCGGCGATGCCGCCCGCGGCGAGGCCGCGCGTCAACAACCCGGTGTAGGTGGTGGGTGCCATGTCTCCGCTGCCTAGTGGCACGGAACGCCGAGAGCGTGGCGTCCGTCGTGGAAGAACTCGTGGACCTGCTCGGCGGCAGCGCCGAGTGCGACACCGTTCTCCTGGAGAACGACCCAGGCGACGATCAGGGCCACGAGGGCGACGGCGAACGCCCATTTGGGCACGGCGATGGACGGTGTCAGTGCGGGGCTCGTCATGACGGGCTCCTCCATACCTCGTGGAAGGTCAACGGTGTACTCGGCGCCGCAGCCGGTCTCCTGACTCCCAGGTCACCGCTAGCCCGCGTCTTCCCAGCAGACTCTCTGCCAGTGACGTTCTCGGCGGGGTCGCTACCCGGTCACAGTGGCGAGGACCGCGCCGGATTCCCACCGGCTTCCCGTCCACTGCGGCGCTGGAACCGTAAGGGCCGCGTGTGCTCCCGCACAACCGACCAGACGAGTTGTCATGCAGGTCACCTCGCGGGCAACGGGCAATCACCGCACGTCCCGCCCCCGTCGAGCCGGTAGTAGAGGCAGCAGCTACGCCGCCGGAACACCACCTCACCCGGAAACGGCACGAACTCGCCCGCCCCCAACAACGGCGACTCGGCGAACAACTCCGCCCCCACCGCGAGACAGTCCTCCACGCTGGCCGTCCCACTCCGCGCCATCGTCCGCAACCCGCCCGCCATGGACGACACCGCGTTCCCCCACAGCAGTCCGGCCGCCACTCCGCTCTCCCGCCGCACCGCGTCGACCACGGGCGCCATCGCCTCCACCACACCAGGCCCTTCGACGGGCTCCACGAGCCGCACCTGCAACCCGTCACCGGGGGAGTACCGCCACCAGACGTTCGAGGGCCGAACATCCGGCACCGCCCCACCGAGCACGTGCGCGGCCACCGTCGGGCACAACAGCCGAGCCGTGTAGCTCAGGAAGAACAACGACGCCGCCACCCGCCGCTCCCCGGTCCGATACCGCTCACCGATGGTGTCCAGCGTGTCGACCAACGCCGACCCACCGTCGAGCAGCGCCTCACCGGAAACCCAGCTCTCATCCGGCCTGCCGACGTCGAGCACGAAGAACGGACTGATGCCACGAGCCTGCCGCAGCGTGGCCAGCACCCTGGCAAATTCCGACACGGCCCCGAAACTACCCGCCCCCCACCACCCGCACCCTCAACCCCGGAAGGTCGCTGAAGTTCGCACTGGCGTCGGTGGTGACCAGCGTCCGGCCGTTGGCGACGGCGGTAGCGGCGATGATCAAGTCGAATGTTCCTCGAGGACTTCCTTTCTTCCGCACATGGCATTGGAGCAGCGCGTGCATTCTTGCGACTTCGATCGAATAGGATTCGATCGGCATCACCGCGAGCAGCGCTTCGGTGTGAAGAGCTCGGAAATCCCGTCTCTCGCCGGTGCTCCGATCTATACCCACCAGCAGTTCCGCCACGCTGATCCCGGCGATCACCGGATCATCGTCGCCGATCACCGCCTCCAGGTTGGTGATTCCGCGTTCCGCCGCGATCAAAACACCGGTGTCCAGGATCAGTCGCTCGGCCACTCGGTCATCCGATCAGGCTGGGCGCGCATCTCCCGCATCGCCGCTTCGATGTCGTCCGCGAAGTCCGGGTCGACCGGGTACTTGCGGAAGACCTCCTGGATCCGCACGCCGATCGGAGTCCGGTCGGGGACGAACGTGCCGATCGGTCTCCCGTCCTTCGTGACGATCACGCTCTCGCCGTGTTCAGCCGCCTTGAGTATCGTCGCGAAATCGTTCGCGGCCTCTATGTCCGTCATTGATCGCATACGTCAATGATGCCCGTGGACCAATGGTCAAGGTAGCCCGTTTCTTCACGCGATAGCGTGAAAAAGCGACTCAACCCCGAATGAGCGTCCCTTTCACGCAGGCCGATGCGCGAAAGTCCGACGGTAGTCGTTCGGCGCCACGCCGACCGCCCGGTGGAAGTGGTGGCGCAACAGGGCGGCCGTGCCGAAGCCACTGTGCTGTGCCACGTCGTCGATGCTGAAGTCCGTGTCCTCCAGCAACCGCCGGGCCCGCAGCACGCGCTGGGAAGTGAGCCAGCGGTGCGGAGTGGTCCCGGTTTCGGCGACGAAACGGCGGGCGAACGTGCGTTCGGACAGTTGGGCGCGGCGCGCCAACTCGGACACCGGGTGTTCGGTGTCGAGGTGTTTGAGCATCCACGTGAGCAGCGGCGTGAGGCTGTCGGCCGAGCAGTCCGGGATGGGGAGTTCGACGTACTGGCGTTGTCCGCCTTCGCGTTGCGGGGCCACGACCATGCGTCGGGCGATGGCCGTGGCGGCGGCTGAGCCGTGTTCGCGGCGCACGAGGTGCAGGCACGCGTCGATGCCGGACGCCGTGCCGGCGCTGGTGATGATGTTGCCGTCGTCGACGAACAGCACGTCGGGGTCGAGCTTGGCCAAGGGGAAGCGCTCGGCGAACCGCTGCTGCTCACGCCAGTGCATCGTGCAGTGCCGCCCGTCCAGCAGGCCTGCCTCGCCGAGCAGGAACGCGCCGCTGCACACCGTCAGCAGGGTCGCGCCCGCCTCGGCGGCCTGGCGCACGGCGTCCAGCACGGCGGGCGGGTACTCGTCGCGGATGGTGAACGCCGGGATCGCCACGAGGTCCGCGCCGACCAGTGCGTCCAAGCCGAGTTCGGGGGTGAGGCTGACGCCGACGTTCGTGCTCAGCGGCTTGCCGGGCTCCTCGGCGCACACCCGGAACTCGATCGGCGGCACGCCGTCGGCGGTGCGGTCGATGCCGAAGACCTCGCAGATCAGGCCGAACTCGAAGGGTTCGAGCCGGTCGATCAGCACGCACGCGACGGTGTTGAGCATGGCTACAGCATAGTTGGCAGGATTTTGTGGCACAACGTCAGAGCTGCCACTGTTGGCGGGATGTTGTGCAGCGCAAACTTAGTGCCATGACAAGCGCACTGATCGTCCTCGCCGTCCTGGCGCTGGTGGGCTACGGCCTGGAGCGCAACAACAAGAGGCAGTCCGGGCCGCACGCGCGGCTGGCGGGCAGCTACGACGTCCAAGACCGCGACCTCGTCCGGATGACCGCCGAACTGCGGGCGGCCACCCCGGCGAGCATCCGCCCCCCGTCGCACGGTGTCCGTGCCTGAGCAGGCGGGCCGGGCCCGGTAGGTCGGGCCCGGCTCACCGCACTACCCCGCCGACGGGTCGGGCAGACCCGCGGCGACCTGCCGCAGCGCGTTGCGCACCAACTGGGTGATCGGAGCGGGCTTCGCGGTGCTGAGCCACTTCTCCGTCGCCACCTCGACCGCCGCCCACACCGTCGCCGCCACGAGCCGCGGGTACAGGTCGCGCGTCACCTTCGTGCCGGTCCGCTCCGCGATCACGTCGGCCAGCTCGCGCTCGGCGATCGCGTTCGTCTTGAGGAACTCCCCGATCAGGCTCGGCTCGCTGGTCATCAGCCGGATGCTGGCCGTCCACTCCGGATCCGGGCTCTTCTTGTCCGCCCGGTACGGCGAGAGCGCCGCGTAGGTGATGGCGTCCCACAGCGGCTCGTCCGCCGGTCGGCCCCTCAGCACCTCGGCCACCCCACGGGCCCGGTCCAGGTGCCGCGCGGCGATGGCCTCCGCCTTGCCGCCGAAGTAGTTGCTGAACGTCCGGTGCGACACGCCCGCCGCCGCGGTGATGTCCTCGATCAGGGCGTTCTCCACGCCGCGCTCCACGGCGAGCCGCACGGCCGCCTGGATCATCGCTTCACGCCTGGCCAGCTTCTTCTGGTCCCGCAGGCCAAGTGGTGGGGTCGTCATCGCGCAACGATAGTGGGGATCTTGCGTGGGGTGCAAGATTGCGCGGAGCGCAAAACGAGCCGTCCCGGCGAGGTGTCCGGCGTCAGTCCACTGGGTGGACATTCCTGCCCGGATGCGGACCACGTGCCCGCGAAGTGGCAGGATTCCGGCTCGTGAAGACCTTCGACGAGCTGTTCGCGGAACTCAGCGAGCGCGCCCACACCAAGCCAGAGGGGTCCGGCACCGTCGCTGCACTGGAGGCCGGCGTCCATGCGCAGGGCAAGAAGGTGCTGGAGGAAGCCGGCGAGGTGTGGATCGCGGCCGAGCACGAGTCGGACGAGCGGCTGTCCGAGGAGATCTCACAGCTCCTCTACCGGCTGCAGGTGTTGATGCTGGGCCGCGGGCTCACCTTGGACGACATCTACAAGTACCTGTAAGGGGCGACTCCCATGCTGCGCGTGGCTGTTCCGAACAAGGGCGCGCTCGCCGAGCGCGCCTCCGAGATGTTGAGGGAGGCGGGGTACCGCCAGCGCAACGAGCAGCGCGACCTCACCGTGCTCGACGCGACCAACGACGTCGAGTTCTTCTTCCTGCGCCCCAAGGACATCGCGATCTACGTCGGCTCCGGCCGCCTGGACCTCGGCATCACCGGCCTCGACCTGATGCGGGACTCCGGCGCGAACGTCGAGCCGCGCCTGTCGCTCGGCTTCGGCGGGTCGACGTTCCGCTACGCGGGCCCCAAGGGCACCGACTGGCAGCTCGCCGACATCAAGGGCAAGCGGCTCGCGACGGCGTACAAGACGCTCGTGCAGGCGGACCTGGAGAAGCACGGCATCGAGGCCGAGATCATCCGGCTCGACGGCGCGGTGGAGATCTCCATCCAGCTCGGCGTGGCGGACCTGATCGCGGACGTCGTGGGCTCCGGCCGCACGCTCCAGCAGCACGACCTGGTGCCGTTCGGCCACCCGATCTGCGAGTCCGAGGCCGTCCTCATCCACTCCGCGGCTGTCGCGGACTCGGCGGCGAAGCAGCAGCTCACGGCCCGGTTGCAGGGTGTCGTGTTCGCCCAGCACTACCTGATGCTGGACTACGACTGCCCGCGGTCGCTGCTCGACGACGCGCTGCGCGTGACCCCCGGCCTCGAGTCGCCGACGGTGGCGCCGCTGGCCGACCCGGCCCAGGTGGCCGTGCGCGCGATGGTGCCGCGCAAGGACGCCAACCAGCTGATGGACGAGCTGTCGGCGCTGGGCGCGAAGGCGATCCTCGCGTCGGACATCCGGTTCTGCCGCCTGTGATCCTGGAAGTCGCCCACCTGGACGTCCTGCCGGGGCGTTCGGCGGACTTCGAAGCCGCGTTCGGCGAGGCCGAGAGCGTCATCTCGGCCTCGCCGGGCTTCGTCGGCCTGGAGCTGAAGAGGTGCGTCGAACGTCCGGACGCGTATCTGCTGCTGGTCCGCTGGGAAACCCTCGAGGACCACACGATCGGGTTCCGCCAGGGGCCGCTGTACCCGCGGTGGCGTGAGCTGCTGCACCACTTCTACGACCCGTTCCCGGTCGTCGAGCACTTCGCGTAGGTATTCCACGCCCGCGGAATCGGTGATTTCGGGCGTTCCGCCGCTGGTCACGGGGTAGCTGGGCGGGCTCGTTCGGTCACTGTCCGTTCACAATGTCCACGTCTTTCGCTACGGTGCGAGCTGGGAGCGTTCCCAGAAACCCTGCTTCGCAATCCTCACCGTGGAGGACGTGTGAACTTCCGAAAAGCGTTGTCCCAAGTGCTCGGTGTGCTCGCGGCGGTGACCGCCCTGCTCGCGTCGGTCGTCGTCGGCGTGGCCGACGCGCACGGCTCGACCACCGACCCGCCGTCGCGCAACTACGGCTGCCACCAGCGCTGGGGCAGCAACTTCCAGGACCCGACGATGGCCACCAAGGACCCGATGTGCTGGCAGGCCTGGCAGGCCAATCCCAACGCGATGTGGAACTGGAACGGCCTGTACCGGGAGAACGTCGGCGGCAACCACCAGGCCGCGATCCCCGACGGGCAGCTGTGCAGCGGCGGGCGCACCGAGGGCGGCCGCTACAACGCCCTCGACGCCGTCGGCGCGTGGCAGGCCGCGACGAAGAGCAGGCAGTTCACCCTGACCATCACCGACCAGGCGCGGCACGGCGCCGACTACCTGCTCGTCTACATCACCAAGCAGGGCTTCGACCCGACGCGGCAGGCGCTCGGGTGGGGCAACCTGGAGCAGGTGACCCGGACGGGCCGCTACGCGCAGGCGGGCACGTACTCGACGCCGGTCAACGCGGGCAGCCGCACGGGGCGGCACGTGGTGTACGTGATCTGGCAGGCCAGCCACCTCGACCAGTCGTACTACCTGTGCAGCGACGTGGTCTTCCAGTAGGACGGTGAGGGGTGGGGGGGGGGGGGCCCGCCGCGCCGCCCCCGCCCGTTCCGGTTCCACTGTGCACCGTCACCGACCAACGCCTCGAAGAACTCTCGGGTTTGGCCTCGGACGGCGACCACCTGTACGCCATCAACGACAGCGACAACGGCGGCATCGCCATCCAGGTCTTCGGCCGGGACTGCGAGATCCAGGACACCATCACCGCCCAGGTCAACCCGTTCGACGTGGAAGACCTGGCCCTGGCCCCGGACGGCAGGCTCTGGCTGGCCGACACCGGCGACAACAACCGCGCCAGGGAAACGGTCGCGCTGCACGTGGTGTCGAAGGACGGCGACGCCCAGCTGTTCCGACTCACGTACCCGGACGGCAAGCACGACGCCGAGGCGCTCCTCCTGGACCCGCAGGGCATCCCGTACATCGTCACCAAGGAAACCCTCGGCTCAGCCCTCGTCTACCGCCCGACAGCACCACTGGTCGCGGGAACGACGATCCCGCTCGAACAGGTCGGCAAGGTCTCCCTCGCAGGCACGGACACCCCCGGCGGCCCGGTGAAGAGCCCCATCGTAACGAGGGTGGTGACCGGCGGCGCGGTCTCCCACGACAACAAGGTGATCGCCTTGCGCACCTACACAGACGCCTACCTGTACCCGGTACCGGACGGCGATTTCGTGAAAGCCCTGAAATCCGACCCGGTCAGAATCCCCCTGCCGAATGAGGAACAGGGCGAGGCAATCGCCTTCGACCCCGACGGCACCCTGCTGTCAGGCTCGGAATTCGGCAAAACCACCTCATCGACAATCACGACGGTGGCAGGCGCGGCAGCACTGGCAACACCCCCACCACCAACCACCACCCCAGCACCACAACCACCGGCGGCAGACACCACCTCAGCAGCCCCAGCCACCAAAACCACAACCGAACTCTGGCCCGCGATCGGCCTAGGCGCAGCGGCATTGGTACTGGTAGCAGCCTTCATCCGCCGCTCCCGCCGCAAAGCCTGACTCTCACACAGCATTATTTATTTGGCGGGGGCCGGCAGGGCTTGCGATCTCGCACCGCACCAAATCTGAACTGTGCCGGCAGGGCCTGAGAACTCGCACCGCACCACACCGGCACGGAACCGTCAGGTGCCTGAAAACTCGCACCGCTCATCAACCGGCGCCGCACCTTCAGAGTCTCAACCCGACCAACTCGCGGTTTCCCTTCCCGCAAACCGGCCCCCAACCAACCAGCCCAACCAGCTCAAAGCCGCCGAAGCACCGCGACGACCTTCCCCAGAATGCTCGCCTCATCCCCCAGGATCGGCTCGTAAGCCACGTTGTGCGGCATCAGCCACACGTGGTCGTCCTTGCGCTTGAACGTCTTCACCGTCGCCTCGCCGTCGATCATCGCGGCGACCACGTCCCCGTTGTCGGCCGTCGGCTGCTGCCGGATCACGACCCAGTCGCCGTCCGTGATGGCCGCGTCGACCATCGAGTCGCCGACGACCTTCAGCAGGAACAGTTCCCCTTCGCCCACGATCTCGCGGGGGAGCGGGAACACGTCCTCGATCGACTCCTCGGCCAGGATCGGTCCGCCGGCCGCGATCCGCCCCACCATCGGCACGTACGCCGGGGTCGGCTTGTGGCTCGGGTCCATGCCCGCGTCGATCTCGGTGGGCAGCACGCCGACCGCGCGCGGGCGGTTCGGGTCGCGGCGCAGGAAGCCCTTGCGCTCCAGCGCGCGCAGCTGGTGCGCCACGGAGGAGGTGGACGTCAGCCCGACCGCCTCGCCGATCTCGCGGACGCTGGGCGGGTAGCCGAAGCGGTCCAGCCAGTCCCTGATCACGTCCAGCACCTTGCGCTGGCGGAGCGTGAGGCCCGCGTTGCCCGCGATGTCCGCCTGCTGGGGAAGGGCGGGGTCACCTGCCGCGGTGGCCCGGTCTTCGGTGATCTTGCGCGCCACGGTTTTGCCTCCTCACCGGTCCCGATCGCCCAGGCCGGATATCCGTCGATCTTCGTGTTCGACGGTAGTCGCACTTCAGTTCCAGATCAAACACCTGTTCGAAGTAATCCCCGGCGTGTTGTCGATATTTCGGGTCGGGAGTGGTAGACATTCGCACGGACGTTCGATCGAACCTGTGTTCGATCTTGTTCGGTTGACCTGCGATGGAGGCGTCATGGCGGTGCTCATTGGGACCCGGTCCGGCTTCGAACTGGTCGAGGGGGCCGGGGCGCCCGACGTCTCCCCCGGTCGGGGTCTCCGTCCGGGTCCGAGGGTGCTCCGCCGCTTCGAGACGGGCGACTCGCGCGGGCCTGGTTCACGGGCTCCGCAGGTCTCCGCGCCTGCTACGGCCGACGTGGTCGAGTGCGGCCCCGAGCGGCCGTCGCGCGGTTCGGTGCTCCGGCTGGCCGCGATGTGCCTCCTCGCGGTCGTCGCCGCCGTCTGCGTGGGGCTGCTCTACCTCTACGCGTCGGGCGCGACGAGCGTCCCCGAGCGGACCGGTGTGGCGTACGTCCAAGTGGGTGAGACGCTGCGCGACGTCGCCGTGCGCAACGCCCCGAGCAGCGATCCGGACGCCCTCGTCGAGCGCATCCGCGACCTCAACCGGATGGCCGATTCGCACGTCGTCCCCGGTCAGCAGCTGATCGTCCCGCAGGCCGTGATCGAGACCGCCCCGTAGACCGCTCCGTCCGTCCTCGAGCCGCTGGTGGTGGACTGGTTGTTCCACCGAACGGGTGGTGCGTGTCGGTTTGCCATCGCGTTGTGTTCTGACATAGGTTTACCCCTACATCTAGTGGTGAGACCGGCTCAAGTAGTCCACAGGTTGTGGGTAACCAGACCAGTGCGGCTGCTGCGCACGGTGCTGCCCTGGGAAGGGGATGAGCAGGGTGCGGTGTCCGTTCTGCCGTCATTCGGATTCTCGCGTGGTCGACTCCCGCGAGGCCGATGAGGGCCAGGTCATCCGACGCAGGCGGTCCTGCTCGTCGTGCAGTCGTCGGTTCACCACCGTGGAGGAAGCCGTCCTCGCGGTCGTGAAGCGCTCGGGCGTCACCGAGCCGTTCAGCCGGGACAAGGTCGTCAACGGTGTCCGCCGGGCCTGCCAGGGCCGTCCCGTGGACGAGGACGCGTTCCAGCTGCTCGCCCAGAAGGTCGAGGAGTCGATCCGCTCGACCGGCAGTGCCGAGATCCCGAGCCACGAAGTGGGCCTGGCGATCCTCGGGCCTTTACGAGAGCTCGACGAGGTCGCCTACCTGCGTTTCGCGAGCGTCTACCGGTCCTTCTCGTCCGTCGAGGACTTCGAGAAGGAGATTTCCGATCTTCGTACGGCGCGGGAAGACGAACCGCGTCCGTAATTCCAGTTATTCGCACGTGGACCGCATCGGACGGGGAACTCCGGACGTGGCCGTGCAACCCAGGTTCAGCACGATAGGGAGACACCGGGCATGACGGAGACCGTCAGCGGCGCAGGCAAGAAGACCGCCGCGCGCAACGGCAGTGGGGACAAGCGGGGGGCCGCCGCTCTGAAGGTGCGCCGGGTCTACACGACCGAGGGCAAGCACCCGTACGACGAGGTGACCTGGGAGCACCGCGACGTCGTGATGACGAACTGGCGCGACGGCACGGTGAACTTCGAACAGCGCGGCGTCGAGTTCCCCGCCTCGTGGTCGCTCAACTCCACGAACATCGTGACCAGCAAGTACTTCCGCGGCGCCGTCGGCAGCGCGCAGCGGGAGACCAGCCTGCGCCAGCTCATCGACCGCGTCGTGAAGACGTACGTGGCCGCGGGCGTGAAGCACGGCTACTTCGCCACCGAGGCCGACTCGGTGATCTTCGAGCACGAGCTGACCTACATGCTCCTGCACCAGGTGTTCAGCTTCAACTCCCCGGTGTGGTTCAACGTCGGCACCAGCTCGCCGCAGCAGGTCAGCGCGTGCTTCATCCTCGCCGTGGACGACACCATGGAGTCGATCCTCAACTGGTACCGCGAAGAGGGCCTGATCTTCAAGGGCGGCTCCGGCGCCGGCCTGAACCTCTCGCGCATCCGGTCGTCCAAGGAGCTGCTGTCCTCCGGCGGCACCGCGTCCGGCCCGGTGTCGTTCATGCGCGGCGCGGACGCGTCCGCGGGCACCATCAAGTCCGGTGGCGCGACGCGCCGCGCGGCCAAGATGGTCGTCCTCGACGTGGACCACCCGGACGTCGAGGAGTTCATCGAGACGAAGGCGCGCGAGGAGGAGAAGATCCGCGTCCTCCGCGACGGCGGCTTCGACATGGACCTGGGCGGCAAGGACATCGTGTCCGTGCAGTACCAGAACGCCAACAACTCCATCCGCGTCTCGGACGAGTTCATGAACGCCGTCGAGTCCGGCGGCCAGTTCGGCCTGCGCGCCCGCCAGACCGGCGAGGTCATCGAGAAGGTCGACGCGAAGGACCTGTTCCGCAAGCTCGCCAAGGCCGCGTGGGAGTGCGCCGACCCCGGCATCCAGTACGACGGCACGATCAACGACTGGCACACCTGCCCCGAGTCGGGCCGGATCACCGCGTCCAACCCGTGCTCGGAGTACATGCACCTCGACAACTCGAGCTGCAACCTGGCGTCGCTGAACCTGATGAAGTTCCTGCGCGAGGACGGTTCGTTCGACGCGGGCACGTTCGCCCAGGCCGTCGAGATCGTCATCACCGCGATGGACATCTCCATCTGCTTCGCGGACTTCCCGACCGAGCCCATCGGCGACACCACCCGCAAGTTCCGCCAGCTCGGCATCGGCTACGCCAACCTCGGCGCGCTGCTGATGGCGACCGGCCACGCGTACGACTCCGAGGGCGGCCGCTCGCTGGCCGCCGCCATCACCTCGCTGATGAACGGCGTCGCCTACCGCCGTTCCGCCGAGCTGGCCGGGATGGTCGGCCCGTACGAGGGCTACGCCCGCAACGAGGACGCCCACAAGCGCGTCATCCGCAAGCACGCGGCCGCCAACGACTCCATCCGCACGCTGGGTGGCAACGACGGCGCCGTGCACAAGGTCGCGACGCGGGCGTGGCAGGAGGCCATCGAGATCGGCGGCCGCAACGGGTGGCGCAACGCGCAGGCCTCCGTGCTCGCGCCCACCGGCACCATCGGTCTGATGATGGACTGCGACACCACCGGCATCGAGCCCGACCTCGCGCTGATCAAGTTCAAGAAGCTCGTCGGCGGCGGCTCCATGCAGATCGTCAACCAGACGGTGCCGCGCGCCCTGTCCGCACTGGGCTACCAGGACGAGCAGGTCGAGGCGATCGTCGAGCACATCGCCGAGCACGGCAACGTCGTGAACGCGCCGAGCCTGCGCCCGGAGCACTACGAGGTCTTCGACTGCGCCATGGGCGAGCGCTCCATCGCGCCCATGGGCCACGTGCGGATGATGGCGGCCGTGCAGCCGTTCATCTCCGGCGCGATCTCCAAGACGGTGAACATGCCGGAGAACGCGACGATCGAGGACGTCGAGGAGATCTACTTCCAGGGCTGGAAGATGGGCATCAAGGCCCTCGCGATCTACCGCGACAACTGCAAGGTCGGCCAGCCGCTGTCCGCGGGCAAGGGCGCCAACACCGGTGGCGAGGCCACCTCGTCGACCGCTCCCAAGGTCGAGACCGTCGTGGAGTACCGCCCGGTCCGCAAGCGCCTGCCGAAGAAGCGCCCGAGCCAGACGGTGTCGTTCACCGTCGGCGGCGCGGAGGGCTACCTGCACGCGGGCTCGTACCCGGACGACGGCCTCGGCGAGATCTTCGTCAAGCTCGGCAAGCAGGGCTCGACCCTCGCGGGCGTGATGGACGCGTTCTCCATGTCCATCTCCGTGGGCCTCCAGTACGGCATCCCGCTGGAGTTCTACATCTCGAAGTTCCAGAACCTCCGCTTCGAGCCCGCGGGCATGACGGACGACCCCGACGTCCGCATCGCGACCAGCGTCCTGGACTACCTGTTCCGCAGGCTGGCCCTGGACTACCTGCCCTACGAGAAGCGCTCGCAGCTCGGCATCTTCACCGCCGACGAGCGCACCGCCACCGTCGCCAACGAGTACGGCGGCGGCGCGGACGTGGACATCGTGGGCCTCCAGACCTCCGTGGACGCCAGCCCCGCGAAGGAGACCAAGCCCAGCAAGCAGGACACGCGCGTGGGCAGCAGCACCGAGCTGCTCGAACTCCACCTCGGCACGACCGCCGACGCCCCGCTCTGCATGACCTGCGGCACCAAGATGCGCCCCGCGGGCTCGTGCTACCTCTGCGAGGGCTGCGGCAGCACCTCCGGGTGCAGCTAGTCGCTCAAGGTTCGACGTCGTCAGGGGCGGTCCCGTTCTTCGGGGCCGCCCCTGCGGCGTTCCGCCACGATTCCTCCACCCAACCTCCACACGTCCGCGCCCAACGCCTCGTTCCGTTGGCGCGTCTTGGAAGCACACGGGAACGAGGAGGCTGGTGTGGACGAGTTCGTCGCGGAGTTCCAGGCCGAGGCCGAGCGGCGTCGGGAGGTCGGGGATCCGGAGTGGACGGTCGGGGCGCGGGTGCATCCGGCTGTTGTCCGTAGTGTGCAGCGGTTCCAGGTCGGGGAGGCTGGGGACGGGGTGAACCTGATCGCGAAAGCGGCGGGGGAGGGGGCGTACTCCGTCGCGGTGCGGTTGTTCGTTGCGGAGGAGCAGAACCACGCGCGGATGTTGGCGTTGTTGTTGGAGGCTGCGGGGGCGTCGACGATCGCGAGTCACTGGAGTGACGTGGTGTTCGTGCGGTTGCGGCGGGGGTTGGGGTTGCGGCTCGAACTGCTGGTGTTGATGGTCGCCGAGGTGATCGCGCTGGCCTACTACCGGTTGTTGCGCGACGGCACCGCCGATCCGCTGGTCACGGAGGTGGCCGGGCGGATCCTGGGTGATGAGCGGCGGCACGTGCCGTTCCACTGCCGTCGGTTGCGGACGGCGTTTCCTCCCGCGGTGCGGCCGGTGGTGTTCTGGGTGTGGCGGGTCTTGCTGTTCGGGGCGTCGGTGGTGGTCGCGTTCGACCACGGGTCCGCGCTCACGGTGTTCGGGACGACTCGGCGCGGGTTCGTGGGCGAGGTGAACCGGCTGGTGGGCAGCGGGGCGATTCGGCTGTTCCCGTTGTCGGGTCGTCCGGTCGGGTGACGTGCGCCGCCGTTAATTCATCAAGTGTTGAGTTCCACGTCGAACCCTCGTAACCTCGCCGTCATGGACGCAGTGCGCACGGACCTCATCCTCGGTTTCGCCGACATCGACGCGGGCATGCTCGCCGTGGTCGGCGGCAAGGCGGCGAACCTCGGCGAGCTCGCCACGGCCGGACTGCCCGTGCCGCCGGGGTTCTGCGTGACGACCGAGGCGTACCGCGTGGTCGCCGAGCGAGCGGGCGTGGACGACCTGCTGGCCGACCACGTCGACGCGGGCAAGGCGCGCGAGCTGCTGCTGACCGCGTCGATGCCCGACGACGTGCGGGACGCGGTGCTGGCCGCGTACGCGGAGCTGGGCGGACCGGTGGCCGTGCGGTCGTCGGCGACGGCGGAGGACCTGCCGTTCGCGAGCTTCGCGGGGCAGCAGGACACGTTCCTCAACGTGGTCGGCGCGGACGCCGTGCTCGACGCGGTGCGGCGGTGCTGGGCCTCGCTGTGGACCGACCGGGCCGTGGCCTACCGGGAGAGCAACGGCATCGACCACCACGCGGTGCGGCTCGCGGTCGTGGTGCAGGAGATGGTGCAGTCGGCGGTGGCCGGAGTGCTGTTCACCGCGAACCCGGTGACCGGCAAGCGCCGGGAGGCCGTGATCGACGCCAGTCCCGGCCTTGGCGAGGCCGTCGTGTCCGGTGCGGTGAACCCCGACCACTTCGTCGTGGACACGGCGTCGAAGAAGATCCTCGAACGCAGGCTGGGCGACAAGCGGTTGGTCATCCGGTCGTTGCCCGGCGGTGGCACCGAGCAGGTCGAGCACGCGCAGGACGGCGCGTGCCTCACCGACGAGCAGGTCCGCGACCTGGCCGACCTCGGCGCACGGGTGGAGGCGCACTACGGGTCGCCGCAGGACACCGAGTGGGCGCTCGACGCGGACGGCGCGCTGTGGCTGACGCAGGCGCGGCCGATCACGACGCTGTTCCCGCTGCCCGCGGACGCCACGGCCGAGGACCCGCGCGTGTACTTCTGCTTCAGCGTCGCCCAAGGGCTGCAACGGCCGATCACGCCCGCCGGGTTCGTGGGCTTCCGGCTGCTGTCCGCGGGCATGTCGGACCTGTTCGGCTTCCCCGTGGCCCGCCCGCTGGACGGTGCGCCGGTGTACCGCGAGGCCGGGCAACGGCTGTTCATCGACGCGACCACGGCCCTGCGCAGCAAGCCCGGTCGCTTCATCGCGCCCCGCGTGCTGGAGGTGATGGAGACGCGGTCGGCGGTCGTGCTGCGCGGTCTGTTCGACGATCCCCGGTTCTCCGTCGTGCACGCGTCGTGGCGGCCGTTCCTGCGTCGGTTCCTGAAGGTCGCGGCGCGCTACCGGCTGCCCCTGCGCATCGTGCAGGCCGTGCGGGACCCCGCGTCGGCGCACCGGCGGATGGACGCGATCGCGGCCGATCAGCAAGCACTGCTGTCCATTTCGGACTCCGCGACGGCGTTGCAGCGGCTCGACCACTGCGAGGTGGTCCTGGGGGAGCGCACGATCCGCGTGCTGCCGATGATCTTCCCGTTGGCGCTGGCCGGGTTCGCGATGCTCGGGCTCGCGGGCAAGGCGCTCGGCAAGCGCAAGGAACCCGGTGACCTGCAAGCGGTGCTGCGGGGGTTGCCGCACAACGTCACCACGGAGATGGACCTCGAACTGTGGCACCTCGCCTCCGCGATCCGCGTGGACGAGCCGTCGCGTGAGGCCGTCAGCGGCACGTCCGCGCACGACCTCGCCGCGCTGTTCCACGACGGCCTGCTGCCCGGGGTCGCGCAGGTCGGGCTCACGGCGTTCCTGGCGAAGTGGGGGCACCGGGCGGTCGCGGAGATCGACCTCGGCCTGCCGCGCTGGTCGGACGACCCGACCCACATCCTCGGCGTCCTGGCGAACTACCTGCGCCTGGACGACCCGAAGCTGGCTCCGGACGCCCAGTTCGCCCGTGGCGCGGCGGAGGCCGAGGCGGCGATAGACCGCCTGGCGCGCAAGGCGGGGCCGGTCAGGGGCCGGTTCGTGCGGTTCGCGCTGGGCCGGGCCCGGCTGCTGGCCGGGCTGCGCGAGATGCCGAAGTACCACCTGGTCGTGGCGTTCGCCCACATCCGGGGCCAGATCGGGATCGTCGGGCGCGAACTCGCGGCGACGGGCGTGGTCGAGCAGGTCGACGACGTGTACTTCCTCGACTTCACCGACCTGCGCGAAGCGTTGGGCGGCAAGGACTTCCGGGCCGTGGTGGCCGAGCGGCGCGAGTCCTACGAGCTGGAGATGCGTCGTCGCCGCGTGCCGCGGGTGCTGGTGTCGGACGGCACGGAACCCGAGGCCGTGGCGACGCAGGGCGTCCCGGTCGGCGAGGGCGCGCTGATCGGCACACCGGCGTCGGCGGGCACGATCACCGGGGTCGCGCGGGTCGTGCTCGACCCGGTCGGCGCGCACCTGGAGCCCGGCGAGATCCTCGTCGCGCCGTCCACCGACCCCGGCTGGACGCCGCTGTTCCTCACGGCGGGAGCGCTGGTCATGGAGATGGGCGGGGCGAACTCGCACGGCGCGGTCGTGGCGCGCGAGTACGGCATCCCGGCCGTGGTCGGCGTGCCGGACGCGGTCGGCCGGATCACGACCGGCCAGGTGATCACGGTCGACGGCGCGCTCGGCACCGTGACGCCCGCCGGTCAGGACTGACGGAAGCTGTCCGCCAGCAGGCGGAGACCGTCGTCCACGCGGTCCAGCGGGATGGCGCCGAAGCCGATGACCAGTCCGAAGTGGACGGACAGCGCGAAGCTCCCGAGCGTGCGCAGCGCGACACCGCGGGACCGGGCGACCCGGACGACCTCGTCCGGGTCGCCCTTCGTGCGCACGGCCAAGTGGAGCCCCGCGGCGGACGGCACGATGTCCAGCCAGTCCGCGAAGTCCGACCGCAGCACCGCGGTGATCCGCTCGTGCCGGGCGGCGTACACCCGCGTGGCCTTGCGGACGTGCCGGGCCAGCAGGCCCTCGTCGATGAACCGCGCCAGCGCCGCCTGGGTGATCGGGTCGCCGTGCCAGTCGGTGAGCTGCTTGGCCGCGCGCAACGCGGGCCGCAGGGACGCGGGCGCCACCAGGAACCCGAGCCGCAGCGTCGGCAGCAACGTCTTCGAGAACGACCCCACGTACACGACCCGACCCGCGCGGTCGAGGCTCTGCAACGGTTCCAACGGCCGGTCGGAGTACCGGAACTCGCTGTCGTAGTCGTCCTCCACGACCACCGCGCCGTGCCGCCGGGCCCAGTCGAGCAGCGCGGTGCGCCGCCGCAGCGACATCGGAGTGCCGAGCGGGAACTGGTGCGACGGCGTCGTGTACACCAGCCGTGTCGACGGCGGTAGCGCGTCCACGACGAGGCCCTCGTCGTCCACGGGCACGCCCACGACCTTCGCCCCCAGCGAGCGGAACAGCGCCCGCGCCACCGGGTAGCCGGGGTCCTCGACCGCGACGCGGTCGCCCGGCTCGACCAGCACCCGTCCGACGAGGTCCAACGCCTGCTGCGCGCCCTGCGTGACGAGCACGTCGTCGGCGTCCGCGCGGACCGACCGCGACACACCGATGTGCCGTGCGATGGCGGCCCGCAGCGCCGGGATCCCGGACGGGTCGCCGTAGTCGGCCTCCACCGAGGTCGGCCGCAGCAGCCCGCGCCACGTCGTGAGCGGGAACAGCCCGACGTCCGGCACGCCCGCGCTGAAGTCGTACGGCAGCGCGACCGGTGGGTCCCGCGGCGGTTCCGGCACGTCCGCCCACACCGCGCGGGGCCGCAGGTCGGCTCCTTCGGGCGCGCGCCGCGACCGCGGCCGGTCGCCGTCGGAGTACACGTACGTGCCCGCGCCCACCCGGCCGACCAGGAACCCCTCCGCGGTCAGCCGGTCGTAGGCGACCGCCACCGTGTTGCGCGCGACGCCGAGCCGTTCGCCCAGCTCACGGGTCGGCGGCACGCGTTCGCCCGGCCGCAGCCGCCCGTCCAGGATCGCGTCCAGCAGTTGCCGGTAGATCCGGGACGACCGGTCGCCCCGACCGTCCAGGCTGACGTGGAAGTCCATCGGATTGGCCCAATCGAAGTAGCGGGAATCGGACCTTACTCGCGGCCAATCGGCTTCCTATGGTTTCCGGGTGAACGGATTCCTCCCGGCCCGCGGCCCGGCACGGGTGCTCGCGGTGGCGCAGTTGGCGAACTCGCTCGGCGACGGCGCGTACCTCGTGTGCTCCGCGCTCTACTTCACCCGGATCGTCGGCCTGTCGGCGACGCAGATCGGGCTCGGCCTCACGCTGGGCTGGGCGCTCGGCGCGGTCGCGGGCATCCCGCTCGGCCACCTCGCCGACCGGCGCGGTCCCCGTGGCACGGCGGTCCTGCTGGCGCTCGCGACCGCCGTGGCCGTGGGCTCGTTCCTGGTCGTCCGCACGTACGTCCCGTTCGTGCTCTCGGTCTGCCTCTACGCGAGCTGCCAGTCCGGCCTGTCCGCCGCCCGGCAGGCGTTGCTGGCGGCTTTGGTGGACAAGGCGAAGCGGACCGAGGTCCGGGCGTACCTCCAGTCCACGGTGAACGCGGGCCTGGCGATCGGCGCGGCCCTAGGCGGTCTGGCGCTCCAGATCGACACGCGCGAGGCGTACCTGGCGGTGTTCGCCTTCGACGCGGTGGGTTTCCTGGTCGCGGCGGTGGTCCTGCACGGCTTGCCGAGCGTGCCGCCCGCGCCCGTGGTGGCGGGAGAACCGGCGCTGGCGGTGCTGCGGGACCGGCCGTACGCGCTGGTGGCCCTGCTGAACACGGTGATGCTGCTGTACATGCCGCTGCTCAGCCTGGTCGCTCCGCTGTGGATCGTGCAGCGGACCGAGGCTCCGCGGTGGACGGTCGCCGCGCTGCTCGTGCTGAACACCCTCGGCGTGGTGCTGTTCCAGGTCCGCGTGGCCCGACGGGTCGACGGCCTGGGCGCGGCCACGCGGTTCGTGCGCTACGCCGGGATCGCGATGCTGGCGTCGTGCGGCGTGTTCGCCCTCTCGGCGGGCGGGAACGCGTGGACCGCCGCCCTCGTGCTGCTGGTGGCGGCGGGGTTGCAGCTGGTCGGCGAGATGATGCTCGCGTCCGGCGCGTGGGAGATCGGCTTCGACCTGGCCCCGGCCGACAAGCAGGGCCAGTACCAGGGCTTCTTCGGCAGCGGTGTGCCCGTGGCCAGGATGGTCGGGCCGCTGCTGCTCACCGCGCTTGTCATCGGCTGGGGCACGGCGGGCTGGCTGGTGCTCGGTGGCCTGTTCCTGGTCGCGGGGCTCGCGATGGGACCCGCCGTGCGCTGGGCGGCGGGCACGAGGTCACTCGTCTGAGTGGTGCCGGTGGTAGTAGCGGCTGGCGCGCGCCCGGTTCCCGCACGACGGTTTGCACCACGCCTGCCGCGGGTGGTCGCGCACGAAGTACTTCACGCACCGCGGCGCGGGACAGGCGCGCAGGTGCTCGCGGTCCTCGCTGGCGAGGAACTCGATCGCCGACCGCGCCAGGTCCGCCACGAGCTGCGTCGCCGCGTCGGCCTCGGTGCGCCGCTCCGCCAGCCGGGGCGCGCCGGTGGTCGGCCACTCCAGCCGCGGCGCGCGCAGCACGGCGCTCGCGGCCTCGTTCACGTGCTCCAGCGCCGCCGTCGGGTCCAGCAGCCGGTCCGCGTCGGCCCGGCTCGGGGGCTCGGGCGCGACCGCGCGGGCGAACAGGCTCCGGACCGCCTTGCGCAGCGCCACGACCCGTGCCCTGACCTGGTCGTCCGCGGCGAGCGCGGCCGGGGCCTCGGTGTGCAGGCCGAGCCAGTCGGCGAACCCCGCCGCCGTGGCGAGGTCGTCCGTCTCGTACCGGACCGTTCCGACGAAGGCGAGGGCGGGATGGAGAGCCACGAGGGGATTCTAACGGGCTTCGGGCTTGTTCCCGTATGACCGACCTGGCTAGGCTTCTAATGGCAAACCTGGAGAAGTCCGTTAGGAGTTCCTGTGTCCGTGAACCCGGTCCCCGTATGGGCCGCGAACACCCGCCTGCCCGGCCTGCTGCACGGCCTGACCGACCTCTCGGTGCGCGCCGACTCGGTGCTGCCCGGCTGGTCGCGCGGCCACGTCCTGGCGCACCTGGCAGGCGTCGGCAACGCCCTCGCCCGGCAGGTCGAGTACGCCCTCGAAGACCGGAAGGTCGACGTCTACGACGGCGGCCGCCCCGCCCGTGACGCCGGGATCGCCGCGAACGCGGGCAACCCGGCGGTGGACCTGGTCGAGGACGCCGTGGCCGCGTCGGCGGCGTTCGACCGCGCGCTCGCCAAGATCGGCCCGGACGACTGGGGCCGGTCCGTCGTCTACCGCGACGGCACCCTCGTCGAGGTGGTGCAGGCGTACTGGCGGGAGATCGAGATCCACAGCACCGACCTGCGGCTCGGCTACACGCCCGCCACCTGGTCGCCCGAGTTCTCCGACCACCTGCTCACGTTCACCGCGCCCCGAGCCCCCGAAGGGGTCCAGGTCGTGCTGCGCGCCGACGACGGCGGGTCGTGGACGTGGGGGACCGGCACGCCGGTCGAGGTGACCGGCGCCCGCAACGACCTCGCCGCGTGGGCCGCAGGCCGCACGCCGGTGGGGTCGGTGCACGGCGACCTGCCGGAGCTGAAGCCGTACCCGTGAGCGTCACGTTCCCCGGACCTGCCTCGTCCCTCCGGTATGGGGACTGAACAGGTGATCGTGGTGACCGGTGGCACCGGCACCCTGGGACGCGTGGTCGTGGAGCTGCTGGAGGCCGACGGCCACGAGGTGCGCGAGGTCAGCCGCCGGTCGGCGACGTGGCCGATCGACCTGCGCACGGGCGACGGGCTGGAGGCCGCGCTCACGGGCGCGGAGGTGGTCGTGCACTGCGCGAGCACGCAGCGCGGTGGTGACGAGGAGGCCGCTCGGCACCTGGTCGCCGCCGCGAAGGCCGCGGGCGTGCGGCACGTCGTGTACATCTCGATCGTCGGCGTCGACGTGGTCCCGCTCGGGTACTACCGGGCGAAGCTGGCCGTGGAGAAGGTGATCGCGGAGTCCGGTGTCGGCTGGACGGTCCTGCGCACCACCCAGTTCCACGACCTGGTCGTCACCCTCTTCACGGCTCTGGCGAAGGTGCCGCTGGTGCTGCCCGTGCCGTCGGTGCGGCTCCAACCGGTGGAGGTCCGCGAGGTCGCCGTGCGGTTGGCCGACCTCGCCGTCGCCGAACCCGCCGGGCGCGTCCCGGACATGGGTGGACCGGAGGTCCGGCCCGCCGCGGACCTCGCCCGCGCCTACCTCGCCGCCGGCGGTCGCAAGCGCTTGCTCGTGCCGTTCCGCCTGCCGGGCAAGCTGTTCGGCGCGTTGCGGCGGGGTGGCGGCATCACCCCGGAGCACGCCGACGGCAAGGGGACGTTCGAGGAGTTCCTGGCCGCGGATAAATAGGTGGCGCGCCTCCGGGAGGGCTTGTTACCGTCGTCGGGTGATCTGATCCGGAACACCTTCCGCGCCGCCGCCGTTCGCGTGCCGCGCGTGACCTCGTCCCACCGGTAGCCCTCGCGGGCTTGTGAGCGACCCCTTCGCGGTCGCCGATCTCGCACGCCCTCTCGACCTTTGAGGAGGCACACATG
>NZ_JBHYHC010000090.1:36988-37443 GCF_042738955.1 Umezawaea sp. NPDC059074 | reverse complement strand
TGTCGGGCTCAAAAGGCGGTCCAAAGAGAGTCCCGCCCGACCACAATTTTAAGGCCGAAATCCCCATGTCAAATCGGCCACGTTCCGTGGCCCGCGCCCGCCAGTCCCAGCGTGGTCACCAGTTTGCTGTGAGTTCCAGCGTGGTCACCAGCTGGTTGCCAGTCCCAGCCAGGTCGCCACCGACCCTGTGCCTGGGTGGTGGGCCACCACGGTGCCCCGGCGCCTGCTTGTGGTCACCATCTGCCCACCGACCCTGCGCCTGCCTGGTAGGCCACCACAGTGCCCCGGCGCCTGCTTGTGGGTCACCACTCAGTGGTCCTGCATGGTCGTGGGGGGGGGCCCCGCAAAGCCCAACGGGCCCCCCCAAACGGCGATGCAAGGAGATGTTTTTTTATTCGGTGTATTGTTTTGTGTGAGGGGTGTGTGTGTAACGCGCCGGCGACAAAAGAATATTG
>NZ_JBHYHC010000090.1:0-36978 GCF_042738955.1 Umezawaea sp. NPDC059074 | reverse complement strand
ACAACTCAACCCTCCTTCTGTGGGGGTTTTTTTTTTTTTTTAAACCCTTCGGGGTTTTGGGGCACACCATTGTGTGTCGGTTGTTGGTGGGGGTCCTACCCCTTTTGCCGGGCCCCCCCCCACGACGGCTGTCTTACCTTGATGTTGTTATCGCTTGCGCTGTTTGGTTTCTCGGGCCGAGTTGGTGCAGACCGCGCCTACGTCTACGGTTTGGCCCCTGTCCACGAAGACGTCGGCCAGGCCGACGATGTGGCCCCTGCGGTCCTTGCAGGTGAGCTGGTAGGACTCCTTGGGGCCGTAGGTGGCGGGGATTGGCGGGGCGAATTCGACGCGGCCCGTGGTCCAGTCGTCCGGGGTGCTGGGGTTCGCCTGGGCGTAGTTGACCATCACCGCCGTGTACTCACCTGCCGGCGGGTCGAAGAGGGTTGCGGTTTCCGAGTTGGTGCCGCCCTGGGCCGAAGAGGTGACTGTCTGGCCGTTGGCGTCGAGGATGAACAGGTCCCAGTCCGTGTTCGGGGTGGCCCAGTTGATGGTGACCGCCACCTTGCCGTTGTCGACCTCCGGCATTCCCTTGATCGTGAACGGGATGCGTTCGGCCGTCGTGTCGGCCGGGTAGTTGGTGTTCTCGGCCGGGATGCCCGTCGGGTTCGGGAGTTGGATCGTCTGCTGGACGGGGCCCTGGGGGTCGCGGCCGTAGCGGCCCGCGACGTACGGGCGGGTGGACGGGTTGACCGCCCAGGTGAACTTGCCGCCCGTGGTGGCCAGGGTGGAGTTGAGGGTGTCCTGCACGTAGATCGCGGGCTTCGTCGTGCCGTCCGGCTGGCGGATCGGGGACGTGGGGGTCTGGAACGACTTGTGCAGCGTCAGCTCGTAGCCGCGCGGCGCGGTGCCGGTGAGCGTGGAGTGGGCCGTCGGGGTCGCGGCGTTGGTCAGCATGTCGATGAACGCCTGGCGGTTGCCGCCCTTGCCCGCGCCCTGCGCCGGGGCCTGGCCGAGGTACTCGGCGACGACGCCGGTGGCGTACGGCGGGTGGAAGCCGTCGAGGCCGATCTCCATGGTGTAGCCGTAGCCGCCCGTGGCCCAGTACGACCAG
This sequence comes from Umezawaea sp. NPDC059074, assembly GCF_042738955.1. Lineage (NCBI taxonomy): Bacteria > Bacillati > Actinomycetota > Actinomycetes > Pseudonocardiales > Pseudonocardiaceae > Umezawaea > Umezawaea sp. NPDC059074. The sequence continues at coordinate 35,885 of NZ_JBHYHC010000090.1, read as the reverse complement.
TCCTCGGTGGTGCCGGAGGTGTCGTAGAGCGCCCACGAGGGCTGGCTGGTGTAGCCGTTGCGGGACGCCATCAGGTCGCCGAGCGCCTTGTTGGCGGGCTCGTCCAGCGGCGGGCGGGTGCCGAAGACGCCGGGGACGCGCAGCACCAGGTTGGAGTAGGTGTGCAGCGTCAGCAGGTTGGTGACCTGGCGGTTCGAGACGAGTTCGCGGATGTTCTGCGTCTCCGGCTCGGAGAACGGGCTCGCGCCGCGGAAGGTCTCGCCCGACCAGCTGGTGGTCGCGCCGTCGCCGCCCCAGAAGCCCGCGTAGTTGCGGTTCGGGTCGGTGCCGCGCTGCGCCCCCGCCGGGTTGGCCTTGCAGACGCCCGTGCGGAACTGCTCCGGCGAGTCGGAGGCCTGGCAGTTCTTGCGCTTCATCTCGTAGTCGAAGCGGCTGAAGTCGCCCTTCGGCTCGGCTTCGCGGGAGATGTTGAAGCCGTCGGCGTTGACCACCGGGACGATGATGTTGCGGGTGCGCTCGACCAGGCCGCGGATCTCCTTGTCGTGGGCGTAGCCGTCGACCAGCTCGTAGATCCACTCCATGGCGTGCTCGGCCGACGGCCACTCACGGGCGTGGTGGGTGGCCATGAGCAGGTTGACGGGCTTGCCGTCCTTGGGGTTGCCGACGGTCGAGGCGATCTCGACGCCGACGACGTCGATGCCCTCGACGGTGGGGTGCGGGAGGGTGAAGGCGCGGACCAGCTTGGGGTTCTTGCGCGCCAGCTCCTTCATCTCGTAGTTGTACTCCCACAGGTGGCGGTAGCTCGTGCGGCCGGACGGCAGCGCGGTGCGCGGGGTCTTGGCCGCGAACTCCGCGTCCTTGCGGGCGTTGTCGCGCGAGGTCGCGGACAGGTCGGGGTTCAGCACGTCGAAGCGGAAACCGCTGTCGCGCAGCACCTTGCGGTCGGCCTCACCCGCGATGACGACGTCAACGCCGGTGGCGTCGGCCTTCTCCGTCACGTCGAGGCCGAGCGCGAGGAGCTTGCTCTTCTCCTTCTGGTCGGCCGTCTCCACGCGGACCAGCTCGGCCGTCTCGGGGGCGGCGTTCGCGGTCACGCCGGGAGTGGGCGTGCCCTCCGGGGTGAGGGCGAGGAAGTCGACGCCCAGCACGGCGGACCGCGCGTCACCGGCGTAGCGGCAGCCCTGGACCACGAGCTGCTGGCCCTTGGTCACGAAGCTCTCGGCCAGTTCACGGGAGCCGAGCGCGGTCGAGGCGGCGACCAGCTTTCCGGTGGTCTTGTCGAACACCGCCACGTCCCAGTCGCCCGCCGCGCCGCTCGCGGCGGCCAGCCTCGCCTGGACGAGTCCGTCCACTGTGGACGTGAGTTCGCGGCGGTCGACCCCCGCGGTGCGAGCGGGGAGAACGCTCGCGAAGCAGGAGCGGGCCACGGAGCGGTCGGCGCGGAGGACGTTCTCCGCGGCCGAGACCACGGGCGCGGTGAGCCCGAACACCACGGCGGAGCTGATGCCCACCGCGATCACCGCTCGTACTACAGGTTTCCGTCTGGACGTCATCTGGTACACCCCTCAGTCGGCCGGCAGCGTGCCGTGCGAGCGACACCGTAACTACCGCTTCGCGGCCGCAAAACCCCTGTTAGTAGGTGCTTTCAGCGTCTCGACAGGTGATGCGGAGGCCGCCGGGTCGACGGCTCCCGCCGGTGTCCGCGCGGACTTCGCCGAGGTCGACGCCCCGGCCGCGTCCACGTCGGGTCGAGCACGTCCTCGACCAGGAGCGAGCGCGCCCGTGACCCTGGCGGAGCGGCCCCGCGCCGGCGATCTTCGACCGGGAGCACATCCGCCGTCGGCACGATGGGTTCTCAGCCGATTGACAGCTGTTTCTGGGGCGGCTCTTCGGTTGTTCGGGCTTCCTGGAGTCAGCGCGAACGACGAGGAGGACGCCATGCTGGTGGAACAGGTGCCGCGGCCGGTCCGGTTGACCAGCGGGGCGTGCAGCGAGCGGGGTCGGCGTAGCCACAACGCGGACGCCTCGGCGGCCCACCGCGACCCGGCGACGGGCGGTCTGGCCTACGCCGTCGCGGACGGGATCGGCGACTCGGAGGGGTCCGGGCACGCGGCCCGGCTCGCCGCGCGGGCCGCGGCCCGTGAAGCAGCCCACGTGGGCGCGGGTCGGGCGGTGGCGGCGGCGCGGGCCGCGCTGGAGGCGTGGCTGCCGGACGACGAACACCACCGGGCGGGTGACGCGGTGCTGGTGACGGCCGCGCTGCGGCTCGGCGGCGGGTTCACCGTCGCGTGGGCGGGTGACGCGCGGGCCTACTTCTGGGACGGGACGGCGCTGACCCGGCTCACGACCGACCAGACGGTGGCCGAGTACTTCCGCAGCCACGGCCAGACGCCGACGGAGCGGATGGAGCACGTGGTGACGAACTCGGTCCGGCTGAGCACCCCGACGACGATCGGCCTGGCCCACGCGCCCGCCGGTCGCGGCAGGCTGGTGCTCACCACGGACGGCGTCCACAAGCGCCTCACGCCGGAGGGCTTCCGGCTCGTCGTGGCCGGAGCGGGCGACCCCGGAACGACCGCGGCGCTGCTCGTGGCGACCGCGTTGCGGGCCGGCGGCACGGACAACGCGACCGCGCTCGTGGTCGACGTGGGGTGAAGAAGTTCATTTTTCGACTATTTTTCCTGACGAAACTCGGAAATATGTGATTCACATCACATGTCAACTTCGACTTTCCCCACGGTCACTTCAGCCGCCGAGTTCACTCGAACAGGTGGCCCAGGCACGAAAATGGCCCCCGAAGGCCTCGAAAATCGCTCGGCCGCGGACCAAAAATATGGCCCTGACCAGGTCGAACAACGTGATTTAGCCCGCTTCTTCAACTACGACCACGCGAAACCGGCCCAGACGTGGCAAGATACCGGGAGAGATCAGGGTTCCTCGTCGTGAGGACCTGACTCAGGCTTACAAGGAGTTAGTCGCATGGCGCAGGGCACTGTTAAGTGGTTCAACGGCGAAAAGGGCTTCGGCTTCATCGAGCAGGACGGTGGCGGTCCTGACGTCTTCGTCCACTACTCGGAGATCACGGGCAGCGGTTTCAAGTCCCTCGACGAGGGTCAGCGCGTGGAGTTCGAGATCGGCCAGGGCCAGAAGGGCCCGCAGGCCCAGCAGGTCCGCACCGTCTGATCTGCTTCGTGAAGTTGTGGGCTCGTACTCCAAGGGGAGTGCGGGCCCACACCGCGTTCCAGGGCCGGAAAATCCGTTGACCTCACCTTAAGTCGAGGTCCTACGGTCTGTCCCATGAGCATGGACACGACAGCGTGGATGTCCCTCCACCACGTCATGAACGCGCAGCAGGACAAGCGCCCCTTCTCCAAGGCGACCGTGAGGCGCATAGCCCGGTTCGCCGCACCGCACCGCGCCAGGCTCATCAAGTTCCTGTCGCTCAGCGTCTTCGCCGCCGTCCTCACCGTGGCGACCCCGGTGATCGCGGGCAGGATCGTCACCGCCATCAACGACGGCGGCCCGCTCGACCTCGTGGTGGCGTTGGCGGGCCTCATCGCCGTCATCGCCGTGGTCGAATCGGGCGTCGGCCTCCTCTCCCGCTGGCTCTCCTCCAGCATCGGCGAGGGCCTCATCCTCGACCTCCGCACAGCGGTCTTCGACCACGTCCAACGCATGCCGGTGGCGTTCTTCACCCGCACCAGGACGGGCGCGCTGGTCAGCAGGCTCAACAACGACGTCATCGGCGCCCAGCGAGCGTTCAGCGACACCCTCTCCGGCGTCGTCAGCAACCTCGTCACCCTGCTCCTGACCCTGGTCGTCATGCTCGGCATCAACTGGCAGATCACCCTGCTGGCCTTGGCGCTGCTCCCGGTGTTCGTCCTCCCGGCCCGACGCATGGGCGGCAAACTCGCGGCCCTGGAACGCGAGGCGGCCAACCACGACGCCGCCATGAGCACCCAGATGACCGAACGCTTCTCCGCACCGGGAGCCACCCTCGTCAAGCTCTTCGGCAACCCCGAGGGCGAGTCGGCCGAGTTCGCCACCAGGGCACGCCGAGTGCGCGACATCGGCGTCCGTTCAGCCATGGTCCAGTGGGTCTTCCTCACCGCGTTGACGATCGTCTCCTCACTCGCGCTGGCCCTCGTCTACGGCCTGGGCGGCTTCTTCGCCCTGCGCGGCCAACTGGAACCCGGCGCGGTGGTCGCCCTGGCCCTGCTCATCACCCGCCTCTACTCCCCCCTCACCGCGCTGGCCAGCGCACGCGTGGAGGTCATGAGCGCCCTGGTGTCGTTCGAACGCGTCTTCGAGGTCCTCGACCTCAAGCCCTTGATCGCCGAAAAGCCGGACGCCACAACAGTTCCCGACGGCCCGGTCGCGATCGAGTTCGACAACGTCACCTTCGCCTACCCGTCGGCGGACAAGGTCTCCCTGGCCTCCTTGGAAGAAGTGGCCACCCTGGACACGAGGGGCGGAGTAGACGTCCTCCACAACGTCTCCTTCCGCGCCGAGCCAGGCCAGATGATCGCCCTCGTGGGCTCATCGGGAGCCGGAAAATCCACCATCGCCCAACTGGCGGCCAGGCTCTACGACGTGGACCAGGGCACCATCCGCCTGGGCGACAAGGACGTCCGAGACCTCACTGCGGCAGCGGTGCGCAACACCTTGGGCATGGTCACCCAAGACGGCCACCTATTCCACGAGTCCATCCGCGCAAACCTGCTACTGGCAAGGCCGGAAGCGACGGAAGAGGAAATCTGGGAAGTCCTGGACCGGGCCCGACTGTCCACTTTGATCAGCTCGCTACCGGACGGCCTGGACACCGTGGTGGGCGAACGCGGCTACCGCCTCTCAGGCGGCGAACGCCAACGCCTCACCATCGCAAGACTGCTACTGGCCCGCCCACGAGTGGTAGTCCTAGACGAGGCAACAGCCCACCTGGACTCCACCTCGGAGGCAGCGGTACAGGAAGCACTGGCAGAAGCCTTGGCAGGCAGGACTTCCGTCGTGATCGCCCACAGACTGTCGACAGTACGAGCAGCAGACCTCATCCTCGTGATCGAGGACGGCAGGGTAGTGGAACGCGGCACCCACACCACCCTGATGGCAGAGGGCGGCCGCTACGAGGAACTACACCGCACCCAATTCAGCCAACAACAGAACACCGCAGCCGCATAGATGAAGACGAAGATCAAGACCGAACCTGGTAACCAGGACGGGAATGGCGGCGGGATTGGCGACGGGGCAGGGACGAGACGCGGGGCGGGCGCGGCGACCAGGTTGGAACTGAGGATGGCGACAGGCTTGACGCCAAGGCCGGGGCCGGGGCCGGGGCAAGCTCGGCTACCAGGAAGGGCCTGGCAGCAGGCCCGGTAACTGGGCTGGAACTGGAGACAGGCTCGGTGACCAGGCAGAGATTGGGAACAGGCTTGATGACCAAGGCTGGAACCGAGGACACGCTCGATGACAACGCTGGGGCCAAAACAAGCTCGGCAAGCGGGCTGGGACGGGCAGCCGGCTTGGCGACCAGACCAACGGGGTGGCGGCAAGCCGGCGACCGGGCGGGGACGGGGCAGGCTTGGTAACCAGGCTCAAACCGGGACAGGTTCGATGACCGGGCAGGGACTGGGGACAAGTCTGGTGACCAGGTAGGGACTGGGGGCAAGGCCTGGAGGCTGGGCCGGAACGGGGGGCAAGCCTGGAGGCTGGGCTGGGACTTGCGGGTGCGGGCCACGGAACGTGGCCGATTTGACATGGGGATTTCGGCCTTAAAATTGTGGTCGGGCGGGACTCTCTTTGGACCGCCTTTTGAGCCCGACAAAGGCCGAAATGAGGGGTCCCCATGTCAAATCGGCCACAGCACGCTGGAAATCGCAGCCACCGACCGACCCCGCCGGAACCGGCGGCCACTGGAAGCACCCCGCTGGAAGCCGCAGCCGCCAGGAGACCCACGCGGAATCCGGCGGCCGCCGAGAGAACCCCGACGGCCGCCCCAAGAACTACGCAACCGCGTGCAAGTTCCCGTCAGCACCGGCCAAGCACCGAGCGGCCCCAACCCCGGCCGCCACGAACTCCGTCACACACCGCCCCAACTGCGCGTGCCCTTCAGCGTTCGGGTGGAAGGACTGCTGCGCCAGGTGGATCCCGATGGCGTCCAACCCACCGTGCACCAACGCTTCCGGGTCCACGGTGATCCTCCGCTGCCACTCCCCCGCACTGCTGTTCCCCTTGCTGCAAGCCTCATGCCCCTCCGTGGCCCGAGCGAAGTCCAGGAACTTCACCCCGGCCCGAGCCGCAACCCCCCGCAACGCGTCCGAGAACTGCGGCACCGCAACGGTCCGCCCGTACTCCGCGTCGGCAAGCCGCAACGGACACCCCTGCGGCCCGTGCAGGACCTTGTCCATCTTCTCCGTCACCGGCGACGCGTACGACGTGAGGATGAAGTTGTACGACCCCGCCGCATACCCGGCCTGCGTCATAGCCGACCGCACATCGGCGATAGCCGCCTCCACCTTCGGCGCCATGGCGGCCAACCGAGCGGGCCACTGCGTCTGCAACGAACTCCGGCAGGAACTCCCGAACGGGTTCACCCACGCCGCGATGCACGACACGATCGTGTCCGCGAACTGCGGGTCGTCGTTGGCCCCGATCTGGAGGATCACCGTCGTCACCCGGTTGACCCGAGCGATCTCGATCAACCGCCGCGCCTGCGACCCCTCCGTGTAGTGCACGGTGTCCGCCAGCGACACGTTCGCCGAGTCGGCCCCGGAGCACGCCAGGTTGATCGTCCGGGACGCCACCTGCGTCTGGTGGACCAGCGCCCGAGTCGACCGGTGGCACCAGTTGCCGTTCTCGCCTTCGGTGCCCGGCTCGTACGACCCGGCCCCTTCGCCGGAGATCGCGCTGTCCCCCAGCGACACGATGGCCGTGGGCCGGGTGTCGGCGGGTGCGGCGGACACGGGCTGGGCTACGGCCCCCACTATCAGCAGGGCCCCGATTAGCGCACCGACGCGCATGGCAACTCCCGGAAAGATCACGGCCATTTCGCGCCGGTCGACGCAAAATCACCGTAATATCGGCGTTACCGCACGACAACGAAGTGCCCGAAGCCCAAACACGCTGGGTTCGGCTTCACGAATCACCCATCCGGGCGACCGGAGATCGTCAACGACGTCCGGCGGGCCGACGGCCGTGCCACGCGTCGGACAGCAGCACCGCCACTCCCTCGGACGTCACCTCGCGGGGGTTCGGGTAGGCGCGCGAGGTCGCCAGCTCCACCGCCAGCGGCAGGTCCTCCTCCGGGAAGCCGAGTGCCCGCAACGACGTGGGCCCGCCCACCGACGACACGAGGTCGAAGACCCCGGCCGCGGCGTCCGGCACGCCCAGCGCCCCGGCCACCCGCGCCATCGCCGACTCGGCGAACGGCGCGTTGTACGCCATCGCGTGCGGCAGGACCACGGTGTGCGTCTCCGCGTGCGGCAGCCCGAACGACCCGCCGAGCGTGTGGCACAGCTTGTGGTGCAGCCCCATCCCCACCGAGCCCAGGCACGTCCCGGCCAGCCACGCCCCGGTCAGCAGGTCCGCCCGGACGTCCACATCGGACGGTGCGGCCGCCAGCCCCCGCAGCCCGCGGGCGATCCGCGCGACGGCGTCCACCGCGATCACGTCCGTGATCGGCTCGGCCTGCGGCGAGTACAGCGCCTCCACGGCGTGCGCCAGTGCGTTGATCCCGCTCGTCACCGACAACGACACCGGCAGGTCAAGCGTCAGGTCCACGTCGTAGACCACGGTCTCCGGCCGGATCTCCGGCGCGGACCGCGTGACCTTCCGGCCTTCCCTCGTCTCCCCCAGCACCGCGGTGACCTCGGACCCCGAGTACGTCGTCGGCACGATCACCTGCGGCACGTTCGTCCTCGCCGCCAGCGCCTTCGACAGCCCGGTCGTGGACCCGCCGCCGATCGCCACCACGCAGTCCGCGCTGTGCGACAGCAGCACGTCCAGCGCCTGGTCGGTCACCTCGACCGGCGTGTGCATCACCGCCCCGTCGAACCGCGCCGCGAGCGACGGGCCGAGGGAGTCCCTGACCCGTCGCGCGACGTCGTCCAGCCGCTTGCTCGCCAACAGCAGCACGCGGTTGCCGCCGACCCGCTCCACCTCGGCCCGCACCTGCGAGACGGTGCCGGAGCCGAAGACGATCCGGGTCGAGCGGACTTCGTGGACGAAGGGCTTCATCAGGCGGTGAACTCCGGCGTTCGCTTCGGGCTCGCCTCGGCGAGCAGCTTGGGCAGGGTCTCGAGGGACGCGTCCGCACCGTAGCTGGGCGTGTTGGGCTGCTGGCGCCACGACTCGTCCAAACCGCCCGCGTCGTACGCGTCGAAGCCCAGTTCCTCCACGAGCGCGAGCACCTTGGCCTTCGCCGCGGCGTCGTCACCGGCGACCGGCAGCGCGATGCGGCCCTCGGTGCCCGCGGGCACGCCCTTGTCCTGGAGGTGCTGCGCGTAGATGCCGTTGAACACCTTCACGACGGTGTGGCCGAGCTGGTTCGCGACCCAGCGGCTCTCGGTCAGGCCGCCGTCCTCGATCTCGTCGATGCGCCCGTCCCGCTCGCGCGGGTAGTAGTTGCCGGTGTCGATCACGGCGACGCCCTCGGCGGCCTCGTCGAGCAGGCCCTCGGGCAGCCCGGCGACCTTCGCCTGCGGGATGGTCACGACGACCACCTCGGCGCCGCGCGCGGCCTCGGTGAACAGCACGGGCTTGGCGCCGGTCTCGGCGGCCAGGTCCGCGAGCGTCTCCGGGCCGCGCGAGTTGGCCACCGACACGTCGTGCCCGAGGGCCGTGAGCCTGCGCACGAGCGCGCCGCCGATGTTCCCCGCCCCGATGATCCCGATCTTCACTTGGTGCTCCCCGCGTTGGAATCCGTGGTGTGCAGCTTGCCTTCGTCCGGTCCAACGCGCGCGGCCACGTGGATCATTCCGGCTGATCCGCAAGAGTGCGGGAGCGCCTTCCGGCAAGCGGGGGAAGATCCTGGCGAATCGGAGGAACGGAGTGGTCCGGACGGTGGCGCACTTACCCGAGACCGGCGATCCCGGTCTCGACCCCGAGGTCGTGCGGCGGGCGGTCGGAGGCGAGGCCGCGGCGACGCGCCTGCTCCTCGAATCGGTTCGCCCGATCGTGGTCCGGTACTGCCGGGCCCGCGTGGGTCGCAACGAGCGGACGTTCGGCTCGGCCGACGACGTGGCGCAGGACATCTGCCTCGCCGTGCTGACGGCGCTGCCGACGTTCCGGGACCAGGGCAGGCCGTTCCTCGCGTTCGTGTTCGGCATCGCCGCGCACAAGGTCGCGGACGCCCACCGCGCCTCCGCGAAGAACCGCGCCGAGCCCATGTCCGAGCTGCCGGACGTGCAGGAGACGTCCGCCGGACCGGAGGAGAGGGCCGTGCTGGAGGATCTGTCCACTCGAATGGGTGGATTGCTGAGGACACTTCCGGAGCGCCAACGGGAGATCCTGGTACTGCGCGTAGTGCTGGGGATGTCCGCGGACGAGGCGGCTGAGGCGATCGGGTCTACCGCCGGTGCCATTCGGGTGGCTCAGCACCGCGCGTTGACCCACTTGCGCAAGACCGTCGGCGCGGCGGGCCGTTAGGTGCTGACCAGCGGTTCCCCTAGATTCCACGGGGTGAGCGACGAAACGCCAGTGGCGGTGTTGCGCTCCGCGGTCGAGTCCGCGCTGCGCCAGGTGCTGGAGGCCGGTGCCGCGGCGGACCCGTGCACCGTGGTGAACCAGGCGATGGTGGACTTCGCCACGCGCGTGGCCACCGTGCAGCGCGAGCTGGCCGTGCTGGCCGAGCGCGACCCCCTCGGCGCGGTCGCGGCGGCCCGCAGGCACCTCGGCGTCGCGTTCAACCACTTCAGCAACGGGATGACCGCCGAGGGCCGTGCCGAACTCATCACCGCCCGTAGCCTGCTGACCGGGTCGGACGACGCCGACCTCACCCACCAGTGGAGCCTCTGAGGCGGGAAAACCGGCGGAGGTAGGCTTTCCGCCATGGCTTCCCAGGCAGCGATCGGCTTCACGCGCGGCGCCCCCTCGTTGGACATCATCGACACCGAAGGTCTGGTCGAGGCGACCCAGCTCGCCTTCGCCAACGACGCCGCGGGCACGACCGCGTACGGCACAGCCGTCGGGTACGTGCCGCTGCGGAAGTGGATCGCCGAGCAGCACGGCGTCCCGGTGGAGCAGGTGCTGGTCACCAACGGTTCCATGCAGGCGGACGCGTTCCTGTTCGAGCAGCTCGTCTCCCCCGGTGACGCCGTCATCGTCGAGGCGCCGACCTACGACCGCACCCTCCTCAACCTGCGCCAGCGCGGCGCCGAGGTGTACCCGGTCGCGCTGCACGAGGACGGCATCGACGTCGACGCGGTCGAGGCGCTGCTGGAGAGCGGTGTGCGCCCGAAGCTCGCGCACATCATCCCCAACTTCCAGAACCCCGCCGGCTACACGCTGAGCGCCCCGAAGCGGGCCCGGCTGCTGGAGCTGGCCGCGAAGTACGACTTCGTCCTGTTCGAGGACGACCCGTACTACTCGATCCGCTTCGAGGGCGAGCAGATGCCCACGATGCTGTCGCAGGACAAGTCCGACAAGGTCGTCTACGCGTCGTCGTTCTCCAAGACGGTGTGCCCCGGCATCCGCGTCGGCTACCTGGTCGGCCCGGTGTCGGTGATCGAGGGCATCACCAAGCTCGCGACCACGACGTACATCTCGCCCAACATGGTCGCGCAGTCGATCGTGAACCAGTTCTGCCGGTCCGGTCGCCTGGACAAGTCGATCGACACGGTCCGCGCGGCACTCCGCCAGCGCAAGGACGCCCTGGTCACGGCGTTGGCCCGCGAGCTGCCGGAGGCCGAGTACACCGCGCCGCAGGGCGGCTACTTCATGTGGGTGCGGCTGCCCGGCGTGTCCATCGACGCGCTCGCGGTCAAGGCGGCCGAGCACGGCGTCGCGTTCGTGAAGGGCGCGGACTTCCTGCTCGACGGCGGTGAGGACTCGGTGCGCCTGGCGTTCTCCGGCCTGTCGACCGACGAGATCGACGAGGGCGTCACCCGCCTCGCGGCGGCTGTGCGCGCGCTCGACGCCTGATGCGCGACCTGCCCTTAGGGGAGTTCCTGGAGCAGTTGGCGGCGCGGGTGTCCGCGCCGGGTGGCGGGGCGACCGCCGCCCTGCACGCCGCGCAGTCCGCGGCGCTGCTGGGCATGGTCGCCCGCTACAGCGACGGCCCGAAGCACGCCGAGCACGCCGAGTCGATCGCCGCGGTGCTGTCCGAAGTGGACGGCCTGCGGGACGAGGCGCTGCGGCTGGCGGAGGACGACGCCGTCGCGTTCACGGCCGTGACCGACGCCTACCGGCTGCCCAAGGGCCCGGAACGGTCGTCGGCCATCGCGCAAGCGCTCGCGGGGGCGGCGGTGCCTCCCACGAGGACCATCGCCGTCGCCGAGCGGCTGGTCGCGCTGGCCGAGGCGCTGCTGCCCGTTGCCAACCGCAACGTGATCACCGACGTGGCCGCGGCGGCGGACGCCGCCCGTGCCGCGGCGACCACCGCGCGGGTCAACGTGGAGATCAACGGCGCCGCAGTGGTGTCCGATGTAGACGGACTGGTCGCACGAGCCGACCAGGTGACCGCAAGCGTTCGCGAGGAGATCCGCACGTGATCACGCTGTCCGGCAAGGAGTTCGCCGCGACGATTCGCGAGGACGTGACCGAGCGGGCGGCCAAGCTGGCCGTCGACGGCACTCCCCCACGACTGGCCGTCGTGACGGCCACCGACGACGAGGCCAGCGCCTCGTACGTCCGGTCGATCGCCAGGGCCGCCGACAAGGTCGGCATCGCCTGCGACGTCGTCGACCTCGGGTCCACCGCCACCGGGCCCGACGTCGTCGAGGCGCTGACAGCGCTCAGCGCGGACGGCGCCGTGCACGGCGTCATCCTCCAGACACCGCTGCCCGACGGCCTGTCGGTCGCCGAGCTGGCCGGGAACATCGCCGTCCGCAAGGACGTCGACGGCTCCAACCCGACCTCGCTCGGCAGGCTCGCCGCCGGGCTGCCCGCGTTCGCCCCGGCGACGGCCGCCGCGGTGGTGGCCCTGCTGGAGCACCACGAGGTGGCCCTCGAAGGCAAGCACGTCGTCGTGGTCGGCCGGTCCGTCGTGGTCGGCAAGCCCGTCGCGCACCTGCTGCTCGACCGGCACGCGACCGTGACGGTGTGCCACTCGCGCACCGCCGACCTGGCCGCGATCACCACCACCGGCGACGTGCTGGTGGCGGCCGTGGGCAAGGCCGGGCTGATCACCGCCGACCACGTGCGCGAGGGCGCCGTGGTGGTCGACGTCGGCACCAACGCCTCCGCGGACGGCGGCCTGGTCGGCGACGTGGACGCGGGCGTGGCCGAGAAGGCGGGGTCGCTGACCCCGGTCCCCGGTGGCGTGGGGCCGGTGACGACGGCGTTGCTGCTGCGCCACACCGTCGAGGCGGCCGAGACCGCGCAGGCGGTGCCCGGACGCCGTCGCCAGCCGAGCTGGCGGCGCTGACCGAACGACCGAAGGGCCCCCGACCGGGGGCCCTTCCTCGTCTCAGGCCTCGTTGTTGGTGTCCGGGTCGGGGCCGACGCGGGAGTCGACGTTGAGCGCCGACAGGGCCGCCACGTCGGCGTCCGCCAGCTCGAAGTCGAAGACGTCCAGGTTCTCCGCGATGCGCGACGGCGTCACCGACTTGGGGATGACGACGTTGCCGAGCTGGAGGTGCCAGCGCAGCACGACCTGCGCGGGCGAGCGGTCGTACTTCGCCGCGACGGCCGCGATGGCCGGGTCGTCCAGCAGGCCCTTGCCCTGGCCGAGCGGGGACCACGCCTCGGTCACGATGCCGTGCTCGGCGTGGAACGCGCGCAGCGGCTCCTGGGTGAGGCGCGGGTGCAGCTCGACCTGGTTCACCGCGGGCACGAGACCGGTGGCCTCGACGATCTCGGTGAGGTGGTTCGGCTGGAAGTTGGACACGCCCACCGAGCGGACGCGGCCGTCGGCGGCCAGCTTCGCGAACGCCTTCCACGTGTCGGTGTACAGGCCGCGCGCGGGCGTCGGCCAGTGGATCAGGTACAGGTCGAGGTAGTCGAGCTTCAGCTTGTCCATGCTCGCGTCGAACGCGCGCAGCGTGGCGTCGTAGCCCTGCTCGGAGTTCCACAGCTTGGTGGTGACGAACAGGTCATCGCGGGCGATGCCCGACGACGCGAGCGCTTGGCCGACACCGACCTCGTTGCCGTAGATCGCGGCGGTGTCGATGCTCCGGTACCCGACCTCCAGCGCGTGCGACACGGCGGCGGCGGTCTCGGGGTCCGGGACCTGGAAGACGCCGAAGCCGAGCTGCGGCATGGTGACGCCGTTGTTCAGGGTGACGGTGGGAACCGCGGTCATGGGGTGGGGTCCTTTCACGGGATGAGGGTGTTGGCCACGCCGCCGTCGACGCGCAGCGCGGCGCCGGTCGTGGCGGAGGACAGGTCGGAGGAGACGTAGGTGATCAGGTTGCCGATCTCCTCGGGGCGGATGAGGCGCTTGAGCAGCGAGGTGGGGCGCTCGTCGGCCATGAAGCGGCGCTCGGCCTCCTCGAACGGGACGTCCCCGCCGACGCGGTCGGCGATGAACTCGCGCACGCCCTCGGTGAGGGTCGGGCCGGGGAGGACGGTGTTGACGGTGACGCCGGTGCCCGCCAGCTCCTGGGCCATGCCGCGCGAGACCGCGATCTGGGCGGTCTTGGTCATGCCGTAGTGGACCATCTCGGTCGGGATCTGGATCGCCGACTCGCTGCTGACGAAGACCACCCGGCCCCAGCCGCGCTCGGCCATGCGGGGCGCGTAGTGCCGGGCCAGGCGGATGCCGGACAGGACGTTGACCTGGAAGAAGCGGGTCCACTCGTCGTCCGGGATGTCGAACACCGGCACGGCCTGGAAGATGCCGAGGTTGTTGACCAGCACGTCGACGTCGGGCAGTCCGGCCACTAGGTCGGCGGCGCCCTCTGGGGTCGCGAGGTCGAGCGCGACGCCGGTGACGGTCGTGGACCCGGTCTGCTCGCGGATCTTGTCGACGGCGTCGTCCACGCGCTTCTTGTCGCGGCCGTTGACGACCACCGCGGCGCCCACCCCGGCGAGGGACGCGGCCGTCGCGAAGCCGATGCCGGACGTGGAGCCGGTGACCAGCGCGGTGCGGCCGGTGAGGTCGATGTTCACGGTGTCCTCTCTTGCGGGCGGTAGGATATAACCAGCGTGAGCAATACTTGCAGACGCCGATTGTTGCACACGCTTGATAGTGCTCCTCCGATCGGCGTCCCGCAAACCGGGAAGGGGTGAACCGTGTCACTGGCAGAGGACGCCACCGAGGCGCGAGCGCAGGGCTGGAGGACGCTGGCCGCCCTGCACGCGCGGATCGAGGACAGGCTCGAACGGGCGCTGCAACGCGCGCACGAGCTGTCCGTCAGCGAGTACACCGTGCTGGACGTGCTCGCGCGACAGGACGACTTCCACCTGCGCATGTCGCAGGTGTCGCAGGCGGTCGTGCTGAGCCAGTCCGCCACCACCCGGCTCGTCACCCGGTTGGAGGACCGCGGCCTGCTGGCCCGGTACCTCTGCCCCACCGACCGGCGCGGCATCTACACCGAGCTCACCGAGTCGGGCGCGGCCCTGCTCGACGCGGCCCGGCCGACGCACGACGCCGCGCTCGGCGAGGCGCTGGCGGAAGCCGGGCAGGTCCCGGAGCTGTCACCGCTCGTGTCCGCCTTGGCCGCGCTGACCCCGTCAACCGCGTCCAGGTAGTGGACGGCGTTGACGCGCCGTGACGAAAAGGGTCGGATCACCCCTGTGAGAGACCCGGACACGCTCGACGCGGCCGACGTCACCGTCGTGATCCGCGTCACGACCACCCACGCCTCCGCCGTGGCGGCGCGGATGGCCGACGCGCTCAAGACCGCGCTCGGCCACGCGGACGTCGCCGTCGACCTCCCGGCGCGCGCGACCGGCGGTCCCGCGCTGCGGATCCTCCCCGACTCCCGGCGCGTGCTGCACAAGGGCGTCCCGGTGCCGCTCACCCGGCTGGAGTTCGACCTGCTGCTGCACCTGTGCAGCCAGCCGAAGCGGGTGCACCGCCGGGCCGCGCTGATGCACCAGGTGTGGGGCGCGACCACGGCCGTCGACACGCGGACCGTCGACGTGCACGTCCGGCGGATCCGCCGCAAGCTCGGCGACGCCTCGGCCATCATCGGCACGGTCCGCGGTGTCGGCTACCGGGTCGACCAGGAGCACCAGGTCCTGGTCGAGCGCGAGGCCTGACCACCCCGCGTGGGTCCGCGCGTGCTACTCCGCGTGGGCCAGCGCGTGCGACCGGGACTCGAACAGCGTGAACTCCTCCTGCACGCCCGCCTGTTCCAGCACGCGCGTCACGGCGTCCGAGCAGGTGAGCCGGAAGTCGATCCGGAACGCCCGCGCCCGGCGCGCGGTCTCCAGCAGCGCGGCCACGCCGACCGAGCCGAAGAACGAGACGCCGGACAGGTCCAGGACGAGCGGCCCCGATCCCGGCGCGACGCTGTCGAGGCTCCAGCGGAGCCTGCGCACCGTCCCCAGGTCGAGGTCTCCGCTCGCGACGACGACGTTGGCCCCCGCCAACCGCAGTCGCTCTACTGTCAGTACGCCGTGGACTTCCGTGGGCACCGGACGCTCCTAGAGTCGACGATCCGGTCCCCGACCTGGATCGGATCTCCTCCTCCAAGGTAGCCCAGATTCCAGGCACAGCAACCCTTTCACCTGATCGAGGCAACTCGTTCCCACTCTTCCCGTGTCGCCCCAACACTTCCGTGACGCGCTCGATCCCGGCTAGAGGACGTCGGAGGCGTCCGGGTGGCCGGGGGCGTCGATGGAGTCGTGGTTGCGCTCGCGCAGCGGCAGCAGGAACCACAGGGTCGCGAACGCGAGCCCGGCCACGACGCCGAACAGGATCGCGGGCCAGCCGCCGACGATGACCTCGCCGAGCAGCAGCACGGTGCCGGTCATCGCGGCGGCCAGGGTGCCGAGGCCGACCAGGGTGAAGCGGTGGGCGATCTCGATGATGTCCTCGCGCCTGCCGCGGCGGAACAGCACGCGGTGCCAGGCGGCGGGGGCGGTCAGCAGCGCGACCGAGGCGGCCGCGAACAGGATCGTGACCAGGTGGGTGACCCGGACGTACTGGTCGATGTCCCGGTAGCGGTCGGTGAACACGATCGACAGCAGGAAGCCGAACAGGATCTGCACGCCCGCCTGGGCGACCCTCAACTCCTGGAGCAGCTCGTTGAGGTTGCGCCTCAACCGCTCCTGCTCCGACTCCTCGGCCTCGCTCATGCCGTCCCTGTACCCTCCGGCAAACCGGACAAACGAGCCGTTCGGCGCAATCGTCACGCCCGGCGGACGCGGTCCAGGATGCTCGTGACCGATTCTCGCAGCGCCGCGGCGGCGTCGCCCAGCAGCGAGGACACGGCGGACGTGCGCGGGCCGCGGTGCTCGACGGCGTCCAGTTCCAGCAGCACCCGGACGACCTCGACGACCACGTCGGGGTGGCCCAGCGGCAGCGAGCGGCGGACGATCACCCGGACGTCGGCGGACTGGCCGGTGGTTCGGTCCGGCCCGTCCTCGGGGTCCACGAGCAGCACGGAACGCACGAGCCCCCGGTAGCGGTCGGCGAGGTAGAGCGCGCTGGCCGCGGCCGGACCGCTGGTCAGGACGTGCACGGGCACGCCGCGCCCCTCGAACTCGGCCAGCACGTCGGACACCTCGCGCCACGGCCCGTCGGCGGCGGGCAGCCTGCACCACAGCACCTGGAGGTGCTCGGCCAGCGGCCGCCACGTCGCGGGCAGGTCGCCGTGCCTGCCCACGCCCGCCGGGTCCAGCACGACGACCGCGGGAGCGTCCGCGGGTCCCGCCCACATCGCGGACGGGCCCGCCGACCGGGTCACGTCGACATCGCTCATGCCCTCGTGTTACCCGATCGTCGCCCGTTCAACCATCGATTCAGGAAACGGCGGCCCGCACGGCGGCCGGTTCGACGTTGTACACCGTGTACGCGGCGCGGATGATCGGCTGGGCCACGTTGCGGACCCGCACGCCGCCGGGCGTGAGGCCCTGCTCGGTGCCGAAGTGCGCGTGACCGTGGACCGCCAGGTCGGTGCGGGTGGCGTCGATCGCCTCGCCGAGCAGGTACGACCCGAGGAACGGGTAGATCTCCGGCGGCTCGCCGCGCAGCGTGTCCGGCACCGGCGAGTAGTGGGTCAGCGCGACCCGGACGTCCGCGTCGATCGACTCCAGCGCGGTCTTCAACGTCTCCGCGATGGCGATGGTGTGGCCGACGAACGCCTTCATCTCGCGCTCGCCGAAGTTGCTGCCGCACTTGCCCGCGAACCCGCCGCCGAAGCCCTTCACGCCCGCGACGCCGATCGTCTCGTCCCCGATCCGGAACACGACGGAATCGCCTTCGAGCACGTGCAGTCCGCTGTCGGACAACAGCTTGGCGACCTCGACGGGCTGGTCGTTGTGGTGGTCGTGGTTGCCGAGGACGGCGACGACGGGCACGGGCAGGTCGGCGAACTCCTCCGCCACGACCTGGGCCTCGTCGAGGGTGCCGTGCCTGGTCAGGTCGCCCGCGAGCAGGAGGACGTCCGCGTGCTCGCCGACCTTCTCCAGCGCGGGCCGCATCCGGCCGCGGGCGTCCGCGCCGAGGTGCACGTCGCCGACGGCGGCGATGCGGATCATCGCAGGTCCTCGCTTCCCTCGGGTTCGGCGACGCTGACGACCCGCACGTCGTCCATCACCACGACCTCCGGCGCGACCTCGTGCACCACGGCTTCCAGCTCGGCACGCCGCTCCTCGCACGCCACGTCACCGGACAGCAGCACGTGGTCGCCGCGCACGGTCACCCGCACGCCCAGCTCCGTCGTGCGCGGGTCCTCGGCGATGGCCCGGCGCAACCGGGCGGACAGGTACTGCTCCGACGTCATGACGCGCTCCTCCGGACACTGGTGAGCTGGGGTGCCACCAGGTCGAGTCGTTCGACCAGGACAAGGAAGGCCTCGGCGTACGGGGAGTCCTCAGTGGACTTCCGCACCCGCTGCCAGTCGATCTGCTCGCGCAGGGCCCGCGCGAACGGCAGCAGCTCGCTGAAGTCGCAGCGGTGCCCGTCGAGCACCAGCAGCTTGCTGATCATCACCTCGGTGGCGGGCATCACCGGCAGCGACACGGAGCTGACCGCCAACTCCTCGGCGTGGTCCAGGATCTCGTCCGTCACGGGGATCTCGTTGGGGCGGTGCAGCAGGTCCACCAGCGAATCGCCGTCGTAGACCTTCAACAGCCAGTTCTCCGGCGCGTCCGCCGCCCGACACCCGGCCGCCACGAGCGCGGACCGCGCCTTGGCGGCGTCCTCCTCCTTCACCAGGAGGTCCACGTCGTGCTCGGTGGCGGGCCCGCCCCGCGCGTACACGGCGCAGCCGCCGGTCAACGCGAAGCGGATGTCGGCGGCGCGCAACGCGTTCGCCACCTTCACAAGGGTGCGCAGCAGTTCGTCCTGGACTCCGCTCATGATCCCTGGCTACCCAAGGGGGTGACGGATCTAACGCCCGGATCAGTCCACGCTGCGCACTATGACCGGTTCCAGGCCCTCGTCGGGGTCGCCGATCCAGGTGACCCACTCGTCCGGGTGCCTGCTGATGGGGATCATCGGGGCCCACATGCCGTGGCCGCCGAAACGCGCCTCGTCGGTGGGTGTCGTTCTCCGGTCCGTCTCCACTGCTCCCTCTCCTTTCCCGAACGCCGCGACGCCCCCGGCGGGCGTGGTGCCCGCCTGGGGGCGTTGGGGCGGAACAGGTTTCACAGGAGGGGGGTACCCCGCGTTCAGCCGCGCGACACCGTCAGATCCCGTGCGGCGGCGTACGCGGCGCGCACGCCGGGGGTGGCGGCGGCCTCGTAGCCGGTGACGTCGAGCGCCTCTCCCCAGTGCGGCGGGGTGTCCGCGCCGCTGACGGCCCACGCCGCCTGGCGGGCGGCCCCGTCGGCCACGTACTCGCCGGGGGCGGGCACGAGGACCGGGCAGCCGAAGACCGCCGGGGCGATCTCGCGGACGGCGGGCGACTGGGCTCCGCCGCCGATGAGGAGCACGCGGCTCATCGGGGTGCCGACGGCCGTCAGCGCGTCGATGGCGTCGGCCAGGCTGCACAGCATGCCCTCGACGGCGGCCCGCGCGAGGTGCGCGGGGGTGGCCGTGTCCAAGCGGAGGCCGTGCAGCGCGCCCGTGGAGTCGGGCTTGTTCGGCGTGCGCTCGCCCTCCAGGTACGGCACGAGCACCAGGCCCTCGGCCGACGGCAGGGACAGCGCCAGCCTGGACAGCTCGGCCAGGTCGACGCCGAGCATCCGCGCGGTGGCGTCCAGGACCCTGGACGCGTTGAGCGTGCACACCAGCGGCAGGTACGTGCCCTCGGCGTCGGCGAAGCCGTTGACCAGGCCGGACCCGTCCGCCGACGGGTGCGGGGAGCGGGCGAACGCCGTGCCGGACGTGCCGATGGAGACGATGACGTCCCCCGGCCCGACCTGCACGCCGAGCGCCGCGCCCGCGTTGTCACCCGCGCCCGCGCCGAGGACCGCGCCCGCCGCCGTCGTGCCCGCGTGGTCGGCGGGGCCGATCACGCGCGGCAGCGACGGGCGGTGCCCGAGCGCGAGGTCGAGCAGGTCGAGGCGGTACTCCCCGGTGGACGGCGACCAGTAGCCGGTGCCGCTCGCGTCGCTGCGGTCGGTGACCAGCGCGTCCAGGCCGGGGGCCCCGGCGAGCTTCCACGTCAGCCAGTCGTGGGGCAGGCAGACCGCCGCGACGCGGGCCGCGTTCTCCGGCTCGTGCTCGGCGAGCCAGCGCAGCTTCGTCACGGTGAGCGCGGCGACCGGCACGCTGCCGACCGCCTGCGCCCACTTCTCCGGACCGCCCAGTTCCTCGGTCAACGCCGCCGCGGCGGCCGCCGACCGGGTGTCGTTCCACAGCAGGGCCGGGCGCACGACGTCGCCGTCGGCGTCCAGGCACACCATGCCGTGCTGCTGGGCGGCCACGGACACCCCGGCGACGTCGTCGAGGCCACCAGCGGCCTCGACGGCCTCACCGAGCGCGGTCCACCACGCCGCCGGGTCGACCTCCGTTCCCGTGGGGTGCGAGGCCCGGCCTTCGCGGACGAGGGTGCCCGTCTCGGCGTCGCGGACGACGACCTTGCAGGACTGCGTGGAGGAGTCGATCCCGGCGACGAGCATGATCAGCGAGCTCCCAGGAGGTGTTCGAGGGCCAACTGCGACAGGTGGACGAAACCGTAACCCTGCGCACCGGCCGCGTCCACGTCGTAGTCCTCGAACGCGGACTTGTCCGCGAGGAAGGACTCGACGGTCTCCCCGCGGGAGAGGGTCGGCAGGCCCAGCTCGGCGACCTTGGCGGCGGCGAGCGCCTCCTGCACCTCCGGGTCGGCGCGGTACGCCGCGACCCGCTCCTTGAGCAGCAGGTAGGTGCGCATGTTGGCGGCCGCGCTGGACCACACGCCGTCGAGGTCCTCGGTGCGCAGCGGCTTGTAGTCGAAGTGCCGCGGGCCCTCGTAGCCGCCGTTCTCCAGCAGGTCGACGAGGAAGAACGCGGACAGCACGTCGCCGTGGCCGAAGATCAGGTCCTGGTCGAAGCGCGGGCCGTGCTGGCCGTTGAGGTCGATGTGGAACAGCTTGCCCTGCCACAGCGCCTGCGAGATGCCGTGGACGAAGTTCAGGCCCGCCATCTGCTCGTGGCCGACCTCGGGGTTCACGCCCACCAGCTCGTGGTGCTCCAGCGTGGAGATGAACGCCAGCGCGTGGCCGATCGTGGGCAGCAGGATGTCGCCGCGGGGCTCGTTCGGCTTGGGCTCCAGCGCGAACCGGATGCCGTAGCCCTTGTCCTCGGAGTACTGCGCGATGGTGTCGATCGCCTCGCGGTAGCGGTCCAGGGCGAAGCGGACGTCCTTCGCGGCGTCGGTCTCGGAGCCCTCGCGGCCACCCCAGAGGACGAACGTCTTGGCGCCGAACTCCGCGGCCAGGTCGAGGTTGCGCAGCACCTTGCGCAGCGCGTACCGGCGCACGCCGCGGTCGTTGCTGGTGAAGCCGCCGTCCTTGAACACCGGGTGGGTGAACAGGTTCGTCGTGACCATCGGCACGGTCAGGCCGGTCTCCTCGATCGCCTCGCGGAACAGCGAGATCCGCTTGTCGCGCTCGCCGCCCTCGGTGCCGAAGGGGATCAGGTCGTCGTCGTGCAGCGTGACGCCCCACGCGCCGAGCTCGGCCAGCTTGTGCACGGTCTGCACCGGGTCGAGCTGCGGCCGCGTCGCGTCGCCGAACGGGTCCCGCGCGGGCCAACCGACCGTCCACAGGCCGAAGCTGAACCGGTCCTCACGAGTGGGCTTCGTCGCCACGGGTCCTCCTCCAATAAGTTTGATGCCTAAACTTATAGCGCGTTCGTCGGCCGGTCAACGCCTTCGCCCGGTCGTGCGACAGCTACCATCGCGCGGTGTCCTCACCGCAGCCAGCCGGGCAGCACACCGTTCGCAGGCACAACAGCGCCTTGGTCCTCAACGCCATCGCGGACCCCTCCGGTCATTCGCGCGCCGAGATCGCCGCGCGGACCGGCCTCACCAAGGCCACCGTGTCGAGCCTCGTGGACCGGATGATCGGCGCGAACCTCGTCGTGGAGGGCGCGGCCGCCGTCCGCCCCGGCCCCGGCCGCCGCGGCACCGCCCTGTACCTCGCGCCCGGCGGACCGCACGGTCTGGGCGTGGAGATCGGCGTCGACTACGTCGCCACCTGCCTGATCGACCTCACCGGCGAGGTCCGCGCCCGCTGGCTCCAGCAGGCGGACAACCGCGTCCTCTCCCCCGCCCGCGTGCTGTCGCGCGTGGCCAAGGCCGTGAAGACCGCGCTCGTCGAGGCCGACCGGATGGGCGTGCGGGTCGGCGGCATGGGCGTCGCCGTGCCCGGACTGGTGGAGTCCGCGACCGGCATCCTGCGGATCGCGCCGAACCTCGGCTGGCGGGACGTGGACGTGCGCGGCGAGCTGCGCAGGCGCGCACCCCTCGACGACATCCCGGTGCTCGTGGGCAACGAGGCGAACTTCGCCGCGCTCGCCGAGCTGTGGCAGGGCACCGGCCCGCGCGACTTCGTCCACGTGTCCGGCGAGATCGGCATCGGCGCGGGCATCGTGGTCGACGGCGGCCTGTTCGAGGGCGTGTTCGGCTTCGGCGGCGAGATCGGCCACATGATGGTCGACCCGCGCGGCCCCGAGTGCGCCTGCGGCTCGCGCGGCTGCCTGGAACGCGTCGCGGGCCAGGAGGAGATCCTGCGCCAGGCGGGCGTCCTCGACGACCGCGCGCCGGAGGCGCTGGTCGCGGACCTCGTGGACCGCCTGACCAACCGCGACCGCAAGTCGCTGGCGGCGGCCCGCTCGGCGGCCAAGTCGCTGGGCATCGCGCTGTCCGGCGTGGTCAACCTGCTGGACCTGCCGACCGTCGTGCTGGGCGGCACCTACGCCCGCCTCGCGCCCTGGCTGTGGGAACCGCTCCAGGCCGAACTGGCGCAACGGGTGGTCAGCTCGGCGTGGTCGCCGATCGAGATCATCGCCTCCACCCTGGGCGCCGAGGCGGCCGTGCGCGGCGCGGCCGGGTCGGCGGTCCGCGCGATCCTGGCCGACCCCGACCCGTACGTGGCCGCGGTCCTGGTCTAGCCCGCCCCTAGTTCGGCGCGCATGTGGCGGCGGGCGTCGTGGATGCGGGACTTCACGGTGGTCTGGGGAACGTTCAGCAGGTCGGCGATCTCGGCGTAGCCGAGCTTGCAGACGTCGCGGTACACGAGGGCCTCGGCCAGCAGCGGTTGGCGGGTGTGCAGCCTCTCCAGCGCGCCGAGCAGGTCCAGGCGGGAACCGGCGATCACGCTGGTGCGGCGCGGGTCGACCAGGTGGTCCTCGGGCGGGGTGCCGGTGATCTCCGCGCGGTGCAGCAGGCGGAACCGCTGCCTGGCCACGTTGACCACCAGGGCGTACATCCAGCCGCGGAACGACTCCTCGCGCGGGCGGGTGGGGAGGGTGTCGGCGATGCGCAGCAACGCCTCCTGCGCGGCGTCCTCGACGTCCTCCGGGACCTCCAGGAACCGTGCGCACGTCCGCATCACCGCCGGGCGGACGCGGTCCAGCAGGGTGTTCACGGCGGTGGTGTCGCCGCGTTCGGCGGAGGCCACCAGCTCGTCCAAGCCGTCAGAAGACATCGGACCCCGCGAACTCCGTGACGTCGAGCCGTCCGTGGTCGCACACGCTCACCGCGAACGGCAGGTCGAGCGCGCCCGTGTCGCCCGGCGGCACCACGCGCAGCGCCGCGCTGGGCGGCTGGCACGGGCCCGACTCGGGTTCGTCGCCGGTCGGCACGACCCCGTACGAGACGCGCGCGTACGCCTGCCCGCCCGGCCCGAGCACCACCGAGTCCACTGTGGACCACACGGTGTTGTGCTGCGCCCCGCGCATCGGCAGGGAACCGCTGTCCAGCAACGAGTACGTGCCGAACCCCAGCACCGAGCACGGCGTGCCGCCCGCGTTGGTGAGCACGACCAGGAAACCCCGGTGCCCGGCGGCGGTGAACCGCGCGGGCGGCGAGTCGATCCGCCCGGTGAGGTCCCGCGCGCGACAGGGACCGGTCGGGAGGGTCGTGGACGTGGTGGTGGCGGGCGCTGGAGGAGGAGGTGTGGCCGACGTCGACCCGACCGAGGAGGAAGCCGGGGAGGTAACCGTCGTGGTCTCCGTCGGCGGGGCGGTGGTGGACGTGGTGGTCCCGCGCGGCAGCGGCGACGGGTCGCCCGCCAGCACGGTCGACGTGCTCGCGGCGGGTGTCGCGAATGCCACCGCGACGGCGACGAGCACGATCGGGACGACTCCGGAAAGCAGCAGTGCCGTCCGTCGTCGAATTCCCGACATCGCGTTCCCCTCGCCGTGCGCCCGTGCTCCGACGACACTAGTGCGTATTCGGCATTCGGGTGAAACGGTGAATTTCGTGATCGTGTCCGTCTCGATCGGTACTGCGATGCTGACGGCATGAGCACCGCGCAGCCGATCGTGAGCGACCGCTTCGACCTGGAGGGTCTCCTCGGCGTCGGCGGGTTCGCGTCGGTGTGGGCGGCGCGCGACACCGTGCTCGACACGCGGGTCGCGGTGAAGGTGCTCGCCGACAACTGGACCGCCGTGCCGGACGTCCGCGAGCGCTTCCTGGACGAGGTCCGGGTGCTGCGCAAGGTGTCGTCGCCGCACGTCGTGCGGGTGTTCGACCTGGCGCTCTCGGCGAGCGGCAGGCCGTACTTCGCGATGGAGCTGGCCGACCGGGGCACGCTGGAGGAGCGCACCGCGGGCGCGCCGATGGCGCCGCTCGACGCGCTGGACGTGCTGGGCCAGGTCTGCGCCGGGGTGACCGCGCTGCACGAGGCCGGGGTCGTGCACCGCGACCTCAAGCCGTCGAACGTCCTGCTGCGCTGGGACGCCGACGCGGGCCGCGAGTCGGCCGTCGTCGCCGACCTCGGGCTGTCGAAGTCGCTGGCCGACGGCTCCGGGTTCACCGTCGCCGTCGGCTCGTCCGGCTACACCGCCCCGGAGCAGCGCGGGCCGGGCTCGATCGTGGAGCGCCGGACCGACGTCTACGCGCTCGGCGCGCTCGCCTACCGGGTCCTGACCGGCGCGAACCCGCCGGAGAACGGTCTGTCGCCCCGAGCCCTGCGCGCGCTGCCGGGCGGTCTCGGCTCCGTCGTGGGCCGGGCGATGGCCGCGCTACCCGCCGACCGGTGGGCCACGGCGGACGCGTTCCGCGCGGCCCTGCGGCACGCCGTGGACGAGCACCGCGCGGCTCGCCGGGTCCGGGCGGTAGCCGCGGTGGCCGTCGTCGCGGCGCTCGTGCTGGCCGCCGTGAGCGCGGACGACCCACCCGGCGACTCGGAGACCACCGTCGCCGCCCCGGACGACGGCCTGAGCGTCACGGTGCCCGTGGCGTGGGCCAGGCAGGTCCGCACCGGCGGCTGGAGCCCCGGCGCGGAGCGGCGGCCCGCGCTGGAGGCGGCCCCCGACCTGGGCCGGTTCCACGACCTCGCGGCGGACGCGCCGGGGGTGTTCATCGGGCGCGTCGACGCCGAGGACGCCCCGGCGTGGACCGGCGAGCACGCCGAGTGCGGCACGGCGGAGGAGTCGCGGTTCGCCTCCCCGCGGTGGTCGGGCGTGGTGCGCCGGTGGGACCGCTGCCCCGGCCGCAGCGTCGACGAGGTCGTCCTGACGGGCGCGGCGGACCCGCGGCTGGTGCTCGTCGTGCAGGTCCGCGGCGGGGGCGGGAACGGGGCCGTCCGACGGCTGCTCGACAGCGTCCACGCGCGGTGACCGCGGCCGTGCGCGATTTCCGACCGCTTTTCGAGGCGGGAGTTGGTCGGTTGTGACGATGTTCAAGAAAGGTGTGCGGGCCATCGCGCTCGGGCACTTCCAGGGTGAGATTGTCCCGCCCGCGATGCGGGTGCGGACGAACGAGAGGGGAAACACCATGCGCAAGTCGATCAGCACCGGGGCCGTCCTCGCGGTCGCGTCCACGGCGGTGCTCGCCGGGGTGGCGACCGCGATGCCGAGCGACCTCCAGGCCTGCGGCGCGGGGGACGTCGACGTGGCCGTCAGCCCGAGCCCGGAGCACGCGGCGGGCCACTCCGCCTTCGTGGTCCGGTACACGGCCGCCGGCGACACGACGAACTGCGTGCTCGCGGGCGTGCCGACGAACGTCGTGTTCTTCGGTCCTGACGGCGACACCGCGCCGGGCATCTCCGCCACGCCCCAGCCGGGCGCGACAGCGACACCGGTGACCATCTCCCCCGGCCACGCGGGCATCTCCTACCTGGTCGAGCGCACCGGGGAGCAGGCGAACCCGGTGTCCGCCATCGCGTTCTCGCTGCCGTCGAGCGCCGGAGACGTGTGGGTCGACTCGCCGTGGCCGTCGGTGCCCGTCAGCGGAGCCGACGTGCAGTTGAGCCAGGTCGTCACCGAGAGCTGATCGGAGCCAGTCGTGAGCACCACCCGGAAGATCGCCACCGCCGTCGCCGCGGTCGCCTTGCTGGCGGCCTGCACGAGCCAGGGCGGCGGCACGGCCACGTCGTCCACCGGCTCCGCGTCGGTCCCGGCCAAGACGCAGAGCCAGACCCCCTCGACGCCCGCGGGGTCCTCCGCGGCGTCCGCGCCCGCCATCGCCTCCGGGCCCGCGGGCTGCAAGTCCGCCGACCTCGCGGTGACCCTCACCCCCGACCAGGGCGGAGGGGGCATGAACAAGAACCGGGAGGTGCTGACGTTCACCAACAAGGGCGCGGCCGAGTGCACGCTCCAGGGCTCGCCGGGCGTGTCCTTCGTGACCGGTGACGCGGGCACGCAGGTGGGCGCTCCCGCGACCAAGGAGGCCGAGGGCGGGGCCGTGGTGCCGCTGGCGCCGGGCGCGTCGGCAACCAGCGCGCTGGCGATCACCAACGCCGACGTCTTCGACCCGGCGGAGTGCGCCCCCGCGGACGTCCGCGGCCTGCGCGTCTACCCGCCGGGTGAGACGGCGGCGGTGTTCGTGGACCACCAGCAGAAGGCGTGCTCCGCGCCGGAGAAGTCCACGATGGTCGTCGGCCAGGTCAAGGGATAACGCCGAACGAACGGGGAAGCGCCTCTCCCGCAGGGGAAAGGCGCTTCCCGGCGTTTTAGCGGAGAACGCGCGGGTCGGCGTGCAGCCGCTCGGCGAGCTTGACGGTGATGAACTCGTTGTTGTCGGCCTTGCCGGGCGTGCGGCCCGAGGAGAACGGGAAGTTGTTGTCGTTCAACACTCCCAGGGTGTTGTCGTCCAGGATCACCACGTCCTCGATGGTGGTGAACGGGAAGCGGAACGTCTCGTCGAAGCCGCCGACGCGCTTCGGGTTCGCGATGTCCAGCAGGTCCACGACGAGGGTCTTGTCGAGCTTGCCGTCGTGGTCGCGGTCGCGCTTGTCGGCCAGGTAGATCTTCTTCACCTTGGCGTCCGCGCCCTGCCCGCCGTCGCGCTCGATGACGAGGAACCTGTTGCGGTCCACCGTGATCATGTCGCCGATGGCGAGGTCCGGCGTGCCGAGCTGGTACACGAACTTCTGCCCGGTGTACTTGCCCTTCACCGTGTCGAACTCGTTGACGCGCAGGGTTCCCGGCGTGTCACCGGCGACCGTGCCTTCCAGCAGCGGGTACAGGTAGCGGCCGTCGGGCGACTGCGCCATGCCCTCGAAACCCTTGCTGCTGCTGATGTTCGGCGTCCCGGCGGGGTTCTCCGGCGCGAACACGCCCGGCAGCGGCACGGGGGCGGCCAGCAGCCTGCCCGCGCGGTCGACGTGCAGCAGGTACGGGCCGAACTCGTCGCCGAGCCAGTAGCTGCCGTCCGGCACGCGGGTGATCGACTCGACGTCGAAGTCCGCGCCGGTCAGCACCCGATCCGGCCGGACCAGCGGGAACGGCACCAGGCCGCGCGGGTCGGTCAGCGTGACGCCACCGAGCACGTCGACCGCGCCGGAGGCGAAGTCCGGGGCGATGCGGTGGATCCGGAGCAGGAAGTCGGCGCTGTTCGCCTTGTTGCCGTACCCGTTGTCCGACAGCACCTCGAACGTGCCGTCGCCGTTGCGGACCACACCGCTGAACCCCTGCACGGGCTGGTCGGCGAACGGCGGCACGATCCCGTTCGACGGCGTGCCGCCGAGCGCGGCGCCGGACGGCTCGCTGCCGGGGACGAACGTCTCGGCGGGCAGCGAGGCGAACTTCGTCAGCGTGGCCCGCCCGAAGTCCCTCGGACCGGTCGCGGCGGCGCCGGGGACGACGCCCGCCACGGTCGCGAGCAGGGCCAGTCCGACGACCAGAGGTCTCCGCATGGGTGATCCGTTCTCTCCTGCGCGCCCACCTCCGGCCGCGCGGTGCGCGCGCACCGTAGGCGGGCGAGGTGAACGGAACCCCAACCGTCAGCAGGGCTTGCGGTACCTGCCGGTGTATTCCGCCCACTTGCGGTGGCCGCCGATCCACCGCCGCAGCAGCCGGACGTACCCGCGCACCTGCTCGTCGACCTGGTGGCCGAACGAGGGCAGCGCGGCGGCCTTGCGGAGGAAGTCGCGCACCTCGTCGTCGTGGATCTCCACGGCGCGGTCCACGGCCTGGTCGAGCACGACGGACTGGGACCGCATGGTCACCAGCACGAGGTTGTGCACCCCGCCGCGGGCGATCTCGGCGCGGTGGGTGTGGAGGTCCCGCGCGTAGCCCACGACGCGGCAGGCGGTGGCGGCGAGCTCGCGGAGCGCGGAGTGCTCGCGGACCGGTGGCGGCAGGTCGATCCCGTCGACCGGGCCGCCGAACCGGAACAGCGGGTGCAGGCCCGCGGTGAGCTCGCACAGCGCCGCGTGCGCCTCGGGGGTGGGGACGAGCCCGTGGTGCTCGTCGAGCGCCTCGCGGGTGAACGCGGCGAACATCCGCTCCACCTCCTCGGCGAACGACTCCAGCCAGTCCGGCCCGCCCAGCGCGAGCAGCCGGACCCGCAGGTCCGCCATCGCCTCGACCCTGGGGTCGCCGGGCGGCACCGGTTCCGCGCGCAGCACGGCCAGCAGCAGTTCCAGGTCGTCGGCCGACCCGCGCTCGTCCCGCAGGACGGTCTGCAGGAGCGCCCAGTCGCCGACCAGCCGCAACCGCTCGTAGTCGGCGTTCGGGAACCCGTAGCCGACCAGGTGCCCGAGGTCCATCCCGAGCGCCTCGGCCATCCCGTGCGGCGGCAGCAGGCCGAGCGACACCGCCCAGCCGACCGAGTGGTCGGTGACCAGGTGGTCCACGACGTTCGACTCGGTGTCGAACGCGCACATCACGAACGGCGGCGTGACCTCCGCCCGAGCTTCCGGCACATCGAGTCCGCTGAGTGTGAACGTGCCTACGCTCATGGCTCACCTCCGTTGGCTGTTGTCCAGGACCGGGCGGCAGTGACCGGCCACATCGGAAAAATAACGGCGTTTCACAATCGTGGACAACCCCTACCCGCCCCTAGACCGCGTGGTCCGGAATCCGCCACTGGACGTCGTCGGACCAGCTCAGGACAATCGGAGGCGGTGACGAGGAGGTGGCAGGGTGCCGCGTGGGGAACGCCCGCTCGACGACGGGGACACTCCGCTGCTGAGGTTCGCCGCCGATCTGCGGACGCTGCGGGACCAGGCGGGCGGCCGCACCTACCGCCAACTGGGCACCCGCGCCCACTACTCGGCCACCACGCTGTCGGACGCCGCGGGCGGCCGGAAGCTGCCCAGCCTGGCCGTGACCTTGGCCTACGTGCAGGCGTGCGACGGCGATCCGAGCGTCTGGGAGAACCGGTGGCGCGAGGTCGCCGCCGAGGTCGCGCCCGCCGAGGCGCCCCCCGCGGACCACGGAACACCCCCGTACGCCGGGCTGGCGGCGTTCCGGCCCGAGGACGCGGACCGCTACTTCGGCCGGGACCGGATGCTCGACGACCTGGTCGGCCGGATGTCCGAGCGGCGGCTGGTGGGCGTGTTCGGCGCGTCGGGGGCGGGCAAATCGTCCCTTTTACGGGCGGGGCTGGTGCCCCGGATCGCCGAGGGCGCGCTGGAGTGCACGTCGTCGATCGTGGTCACCCCCGCCGAGCTGGACCTCAGCGCGGACGTGCTGGACCGGGTCATCGGCGCCGAGGTCGACGCGATGGTGCTCGTCGTCGACCAGTTCGAGGAGGTCTTCACCCTCATCCAGGACCCGGCCGCGCGCACGGCGTTCATCGAGGGCCTGCTGGACGCGTCGAGGACCCGCTGCCGGGTCGTGCTCGGCGTCCGCGCCGACTTCTACGGCCACTGCGCGCAGCACCCCGGCCTGGTCGAGGCGCTGACCGACGCGCAGCTGCTGGTCGGCCCGATGTCCGCGGAGGAGCTGCGGCAGGCGATCATGCGGCCCGCCGCCAAGGTGGGCTGCACCGTGGAGACCGCGCTGGTGACCAGGCTGGTCGCGGACGCCACCGGCCAGCCCGGCGTCCTGCCGCTGGTGTCGCACGCGCTGCTGGAGACGTGGCGGCGAAGACGCGGGACGACCCTCACCCTGGCCGGGTACGAGGCGGCGGGCGGCATCCGGCACGCGCTCGCGCAGACCGCCGAACGCACCTACACGGCGCTGGAGACCGACCAGCGCGCCGTGGCCCGGCAGATCTTCCTGAGGCTCACCGCGCTCGGCGACCGCACCGAGGACACCAAGCGCAGGCTCGCCCGCGGCGAGCTGGACACCGACGACGTCGACACGCAGGTCGTGCTGGACCGCCTCGCGCACGCCCGGCTGCTCACGCTGGACCGGGACTCCGTCGAGATCGCCCACGAGGTGCTGATCAGCGCGTGGCCGCGGCTGCGCGGCTGGCTGAACGAGAACCGCGACGGCCTGCGCACCGGGCGGCAGCTCACCGAGGCCGCCGCCACCTGGGACACGCTGTCCCGTGAACCGGACTCCCTGTACCGCGGCACCCGGCTGGACGCCGCCGCCGAGTGGGCCGTCCACGACGAGGTGCGGCTGAGCACCCGCGAACGGGAGTTCCTCACCGCCAGCCTCAGCGCGCGCGACCGGGAGCAGTCGCTCGCGCTGCGCCGCACGCGCAGGCTGCGGCAGCTCGTGGCGCTGCTGCTGGTGCTGCTCGTGCTCGCGGGCGGGGCGATCGTGCAGACCATCCGCGCGCAGGACGTGGCGGACAAGCAGCGCAACATCGCGGTCGCGCAGCAGATCGCGGGCGCCGCCGTGCGGTTGCAGAGCGGCAGCCCGGACCTCGCGAAGAAGCTCAGCGTGGCCGCGTACCGGCTGGAGCCCACCAGGGACGTGGTGGACAGCCTGCTGACCACGTCCACGGCGACCTGGACCGACAGCCTCATCCGCCGGATAGTGCCCCAGGCGGACAACCCGATGGGCCCGGACGGCAACCCCGTGCGCGGGCGGGGGCAGGCCGCCGTGCAGGACGGCGCGAGCGAGCCGGGAGCGGTGAAGTCGCTCGGGTTCAGCGCGTCCGGCCGGGTGCTGGCGACCACGCTCGACGAGGTGTGGGACCTCACCGACTCGTCGAGGGCCGTTCTGCTGCACCGGTTCCCGAAGCGGATGGCCGCCGCGGCGCTGTCGCCGGACGGCAGCCGGATGGCGACGATCGACGGCGACGACACCACCGCGCTGCGGCTGTGGACCGTGCCCGCCTCCGGTGTGCCGGAGCTGAGGTCGATCCTGCCGCGCAGCGGGATCCGGGGCCGGGACGTGCGGTTCGACCAGAGCAGCCAGGTGCTCGTCACGATCGACGAGGACAGCACCACCAGCCTGTGGCGGCTGGACACCGGCGACGGGCCGCACGTGTTCGGCGAGCTGCACAGCATCCCGCACATCTCCGCGGTGGCGCTGTCGCGGGACCGGCGGCTGCTGGCGACCGGCGGCGGGGACGGCGTGATCCGGCTGTGGGACCTCGCGGACCCGTGGCACCCGGTGGGCCTCGCCGTGCTGGCGCCGCAGTCGAACGGGATCAGGGCGCTCGCGCTGTCCAAGGACGGCAAGTGGCTGGCCAGCGCGGCGGCCGACGAGACCGTGCGGATGTTCGACGTCTCGAACCCGCGCTTCCCCGGCGTGCCGGCGACCATCAGCGGGCCGACCACGTCCGTGCACAGCATCGAGTTCGTGCCGCGGGACGCGAGCGAGGACGGCATGATGGTGATGACGTCGGCGGGCGACGGCTCGTCGCGGCGCTGGGACTTCGACGTGGACAACGCGGTCGGGAGGCTGTGCGCGGGCCCGGCGCTGACCCGCGCCGAGTGGAACCGGTTCTTCCCCGGACTGGACTTCACTCCGCCGTGCGGATGACCTGTGCTGCGGGATGACCCGGATGGGCCGATACTCGGACGGGTGAGCACTCCCCGTGATGACCGCACGACCGACGTCCACCCCGTGGAACTCGGGGTGCCGAACGATCCGTCGACGCCCGCGGACGAGTCGATCACGCACCCGCCGGTGGCGCTCGACCCGCTCGACGACCCGGCGACGACTCCTCCCCCGGTGCCGACGACCCCGCCCGCCTCCCACGCGAAGATCAAGCCGACCCGGATCAGCGGCACGTGGGTCGCGGTCATCGTGGCGATCTTCGTGCTGATCTTCCTGCTGGTGTTCATCCTCCAGAACCTGACCGACGTGACGATCCGGTTCCTGGGCGGCGCGTTCACCCTGCCGCTCGGCGTGGCGCTGCTGTTCGCCGCGATCGGCGGCGCGCTGCTGGTCGCGCTGGTCGGCGCGGCCCGCATCATGCAGCTGCGCCGCCAGACCAAGCGCGCCCTGCGCTAGACCCCGAGCGGCTCGGGCGTGCGCCGTGCCGCGTAGTGGCCGAGCGCCCGGACGACGACCTTGGTGAAGGTGTTGGGCAGCAACGGTTCCAGCGCGGCCCACGCGGTGTCCACATGGGACCGCGCCTCGGCGTGGCAGGCCCGCACGGCGCCGCACTCCACCAGGGCGGCCGCCACCTCGCGCACGGTGCCGAGGTCGGCGCGCCCGTCCCGGACCGCCGCCCAGACGGCCGCCATCCGGTCCGGTGGCAGCAGGCCGACCGCCCGCGCCAGCGGCATGGTCACCTTGCCCGCGCGCAGGTCCTCGCCGACGTGCTTGGTCGCGCGGACCTCGCCGGACGCCGCCGGACCGGTGACGCCGTCGAGGTCCATCAGGTCGTCGGTGATCTGGTAGGCCAACCCGACCGCCTCGAAGTAGTCGCCGACGGCCGCCACGCGCTCCTCGTCCGCGCCCGCGACGAGCGCGCCGATCTCGGCGAACGCGCGGGCGGGCATCCCGGTCTTGAACCGCAGCGCGCCGCGCACGCCGTCGACCAGCGCGGTCCCGTCGCCGGTCGCGACGGCGAGGTCCATGGCGGCGCGGTGGCCCGCGATGTCGACGGCCTGGCCGACGTGCGCGGCGCGGACCGACCGAAGGAACGTCTGGTAGACCCGAAGCCTCAGCCGGTCGTCGTCGGGCAGGATGCGCGGCACGATCCGGTCCAGCGCGAAGTAGGCGGCGGTGCCCGCGTTCACCGCCGTGGCCACGCCGTGCACCACGTGCGCGGCAGGCACCCCGCGCCGCAGCGGCGAGTCGTCCTCCACGTCGTCCACGACGAGGTTGCCGCTGTGCACCAGTTCCACGACGCCGAGCAGCGGCGTGAACGGGTCGCTGGACACCCCGAACATCTCGATGGCGGCGCAGGTCGCGAACGTCCGCCAGCCGCGCCCGCCCGCGTCCACCACGTGCCGCACCGGCCGCACCAGCGCGTCGTGCACGACGGCGTGCGGCAGCCCGGTCGCGTCCACGCCCGCGAGGTCGGTGGTCGACGCGGCGCTCGGCGCGTCCGG
The DNA here is from genome assembly GCF_042738955.1 of Umezawaea sp. NPDC059074. Taxonomy (NCBI): domain Bacteria; kingdom Bacillati; phylum Actinomycetota; class Actinomycetes; order Pseudonocardiales; family Pseudonocardiaceae; genus Umezawaea; species Umezawaea sp. NPDC059074. The sequence goes on along the minus strand of NZ_JBHYHC010000090.1, from coordinate 2,384 downwards.
GTAGAGCGCGCGCACCTCCGCGTGGGTGATGTCCCGCAGCCTGCCGAGGAACTCCTCGAACCGGCCGACCCGCCGCTCCGGCACGACGTCCAGGAACGCCCTGCCGGTGACGGGTCTGCCCGCCATGGTCCCGCGCACCCGCGCCCACCCGTGCAGGTGCGGCCCCTTGGCGATCATGGTCCGGGCCTCGCTGCGCGGGAAGTCGCCCTCCAGCACCAGGTCCAGCTCCGGCGAGGCGATCCGCCAGCGGGTGGGGTAGGTGTTCAAAGTGGACAGCGAGGTCCACGGACGGGACCCGGTCACCGAAGTGGTGGTCGGCACCAGGTCGTGCTCGGGTGAGAAGGCGTGGTCGGTGGTGACGTCCCACCCGTTGTCGAGGTGGACCGTCAGCGCGGGGTCCCCGTGCGCGAGCCACGCGGTGCCGGTGACCTGGTCCCCGTCCAGCACGCCTTCCACGTCCAACCGCGAGCAGCCGCCGTCCGCTGCGACCGGTCTGAGCGGACGGCAGACGAGGTCGGCGCGACCGGTGGTGAGCCGGTAGTCGGCGGTGAGGGCGGCGACCCCGAAGTCCAGCCCGCGCACCGGTCCCGGCAGGAGCCGGTCGGGCTCCACCGGCCGCCCGCCGTCGAGGAGTTCGCCGAACGCCTCGCGGATGCGCGGGTCCAACGCGGAATCCGCGTCGACCTGGACGCGGACCAGCCGCAGCGCGTCGTCGTCCAACCAGGCGGCACCGTCCACCAGCACGGCGTGCGAACCGTTGGCGTGCCGGAGGAAACGCACGGAGTGCCCGCGCTCGTCACCCCCGGCGGTGACGAGGTGGACGTGCAGGGTCCACCACTCGACGCCTTCGGCCGCGTTCCACCACATGAGCTACCCCTTGACTTTGCGTAGTCAACCGGTCGCTCAGTGTAGAGACGTCAGGCGCTGGCCCGAACCACCAAAGAGGTGGGAAGCAGCAGCGAGGGCGGCAACCCCTCCTCGCCCGCGAGCTCGGCGAGCAGCCGCCACGTCATCGTCCGCCCCAGCTGTTCGACGTCCTGCTTCACCGTCGTCAACGGCGGCACGGCCGTGGACGCGAGCGCGAGGTCGTCGAACCCGACCACGGCGACGTCCTCCGGCACCCGCTTGCCGTTGGCGTGCAACGCCTGCAACGCCCCGAGCGCCATGATGTCGGCGGCCACGAACACCCCGTCGATGTCCGGATCACGGGCCAGCAGCTCGGCCATCGCCTGCGCGCCACTCTCCGGGGTGAAGTCGCCGTACGCCACCAGATCCGACTCGATCCCCGACTCGGACAACCCCCGCCGCCACCCGCTCAACCGGTCCATGCCGACAGCCATGTCCTTCGGCCCGGCGATGGTCGCGATCCGCCGACGACCAACGGTGGCCAGGTGCCGCGCGGCCTCCAGCGCCCCGTTGAAGTTGTCGGCGTCGACGTACGGCACACCGGAAGCCCCCAGCGGCCGCCCACCGACCACGATCGGCAACCCGGCGTCCACCAACGTCTGCGGCAACGGGTCCTGCCCGTGCAGACTGAGGACGAGCGCCCCGTCGACGTGCCCACCGCAGAGGTACCCGACGAGGTCCTTCTCGTCGTCCTGCTGGCTCATCATCAACACCAGCTGGACCCGGTGCCCGGTCAACTCGGCGTGCACACCCCGGAGGACACCGGCGAAGAACGGATCCGACAACACCCGACTGCCCTGCTCGGACACCACCAGGGCGATGCAGTTGGTACGACTGCCCGCGAGCGTGCGCGCGGCCTGGTTCGGACTGTAGCCAAGCGTGAGGATCGCCGCGTGCACAGCTTCACGGGCCTTCGAACTGACGTACTGCTCCCCGTTGATGACACGGGAAACAGTCGACTTCGAGACCCCCGCTTCACGGGCGACCTCTTCGATCCGCGCGCCCAAGCGTCTCCCACGGGCCGCGTCGGTCACGCGAAACCCAAACCGAACACCAACACCTGGTACGACATGGGCCCCATCCTAGGTCTTCTTCGTCGAGAGTCGAACGCTCAGTCGGAACGTGTCGACAGGATGGACCAACGAGAGACGGAACCTACTGGCGCGTTTGGTCTTTGGAGTCGGGGGGCGGGGCCTTGGCTTTGGAGCCGGACTCAACCCGCCCTCGTGTCTGCTTGGCGCGTTTTGTCTTTGAACTGAGCCCCATGCCCGCTGGGGATCATGGACTCGACCCCGTGCCTGCTGGCGGTCTGAATCTCAAGCAAGAGCACCCAACTGGACCATCGCCCGAGCAGTCCCCTCCCTGCACCCCGATCCGAAGCGTCTTCGCACCCGTTTTGTCTTGTCAAGGCATCTTTCCCGCCTTGACAAGACAAAACGGGTGTTGAAATAATTGCGCGAGCGGGGTGAGGTAGGCCA
>NZ_JBHYHC010000089.1:0-37827 GCF_042738955.1 Umezawaea sp. NPDC059074 | reverse complement strand
GACGTACACCATGCCGCCCGAGACGACCGCTCCCCCGCCACCGCCGGAGATCGCCCCACCGCGACCCGGAAGGCCGTTCACGCCGGTGAAGTCGCGGACCGTGTCGTAGGTCCACAGCACCCGGCCGGTGGTCGCCGAGTACGCCCGCAGCTTGCCGTCGTTACCGCCCTCGTAGACCACGCCCGGACTGCTGGACACCGCCGGGCCGTGGCCCAGGGTGCACACCTCCGGGTACGCCGCCGCGCCGCCGGTGGTGCAGCCGTCGGCGGGGTTCGGGGTCTCCCACAGCACCTCGCCGGTGGCCGGGTCGACGGCGAACACCTTGCCGGGGTCGGCGAAGTACGTGGCGATGTAGAGGCGCTTGCCGTCGTAGCTCGACCCCCACTGGATGCCGGAGATTCCGCCGCTGGGCAGCGGGACGCCCAACTGCCTGCGCCACACGACCTCACCGGTGCGGGCGTCGAACACGTGGTAGACGCCCAGCTTCTGGCCCACGCCGACCAGCGTGCGGCCGCCCACGGTGAACACGTTCGGCGTCGCGCCGATGTCGTAGTCCAGCGCCGAGCCGTCCTTGAGACCGGGGCAGTAGCCCTCCGGGTCGGGGTCGTTGCACAGCGAGCGCCACGTGTCGGCCTTGGTGACCTGGTTGCGCCACTTCACCGCCCCGGTCCGCGGGTCCAGCGCCAGCATCGTGTCGAAGTCGCCCGCGCTGCCGGTGTAGTTCTGGCCCGTGCCGACGTAGAGCGTGCGGGTCTTCGCGTCGATCACCGGCGAGCTCCACACCCCCGCCCCCGACGGCTCGTAGCGGGTCGCGCCGCTGGGCCACGTCCCCACCGCCCGCGGCTCCGGCACCGTGTAGTGCCGCCACGCCAACGCCCCGGTGTTCGCGTCCAACGCGTCCAGGTGGCCCCGGAACGTGCAGCACGCGTAGTCCTTGCCGCCGGTGTTCTCCGCGCTGGAGGTCCCCACGTACACCCGGCCCTCGTACACCACCGGCGAACTGGTGATGGTCGCCGACGGGTGCGCGTCCACCTGCTCGGCCCACACCAATCGGCCGTCCCGCTGGTCGAGCGCGTACACGTAGCCGCGGATGTCGCCGAAGTACACCTTCCCGTTCGCCACCGCCGGACCGTCCCACGCCACCGCGGGCCGCGGCCCGGGCTCCACCCCCGCCAGGTCGAACGTCCACCGCCGCGCCCCGGTGCGCGCGTCACGGGCGTAGAACTTCCCGTCCGGCCCGCCGAAGTACACGACCCCGTCCACCACCGCGGGCTGGCTGCGCACCGGCAGGTCCGTGTGCGGGTACGCGAACGCCCACTTGAGCTTCAGGTTCCCCACCGTGCGCGGCGTGATCCGCCACTCCTCGGCGTTGTGCCGCGTCCCCGCCAGGTCCTTCTGCCACGACGGCCAGTCGCCGCGCGCCGGGCTCGCCGAGGCCGTCCCCGCCCCGAGCAGCACCACCGCCACCCCTAGACCGATCGTTCGTCGAACGCCCCTCATCGGATTCCCCCTCGTCGTTCGGGCACGTCCACCTTGGCAGCGGCGCACCCCCGCGCGGATCGCCTGAAGGTCGTTGTCCGAGACGGAGGAAAGGTGGATGCCGGGGTCCGTCGAACGATGGATGCCGACCCCGAGAAGATGGGGACATGACCAGCACGCACCTCACCGGCGCGACCGAACTGCCCGACGGCACGCGCGTGCGCGGCCGCGGCCTGCGCGACCCCGACCCCACCGGCCCGCTCCCCGAGCACGGCCTCTACCTGGGCGGGAAGAAGCTGCGCGCCCGCAACGACGACCGGCTCACCTGGCCGCACGAGTGGATCGACTGGCCCGACTTCCTGCTGCCGCGCGACAGCGCCGACGCCATCGCCCGCATCCGCGACCTGCACGAGCGCGCCCGCGCGGGCCACCGCGTCGAGGTCGCCTGCCACGGCGGCAAGGGCCGCACCGGCACCGTCATCGCCTGCCTCGCGGTGCTCTCCGGCGTGCCCGCCGACGAGGCCGTCGCCTGGGCCCGCGTCCACTACGACCGGCACGCCTCCGAAACCCCCTGGCAGCGCCGCTGGGTCCGCCGCTTCCCGACGACCTAGCCCGCGGTCGCGCGCGCCAGCAGCGCCATCGCCGTGTGCGACGCCGACCCCGCCTCGGTCGTCGCGATCACCACGTGCGGGCCGCGCGACCGGGGACTGCTCATCGTCTGCTGGGTCACCGTCACCGCCCCCACCAGCGGGTGGTGCATCCGGTAGGCGACCGCGTCGCACACCACGACCCGGTGGTCGGCCCACAACCCGGCGAACTCCGGGCTGTGCACGCACAACTCGCCCACCAGCGCCGACAGCAGCGGGTCGTCGGGGTGGTGGCCCACGGTCACCCGCAGGTTGCCGACCACCGCCGCGGCCTTGTCCGCCCAGTCCGGGTACAGCTCCCGCGTGTGGGCGTCGCGGAACACCAGCCGCGCCATGTTCGGCCGCCGCGCGACGTCGTCGGGCGAGGCCGGGTCGAGGTGGCCCGCGAACAGGGCGTGCCCCATCCGGTTCCACGCCAGCACGTCGCTGCGCCGCCCCAGCACGATCGCGGGCACGTCGCCCAGCGCCGCCAGCAGTTCACGGGTCGCCGCGGTGACCCGCTCCGGCGCGGGCCGACGCGCGCCGCGGCGGTGCGCGGGGTTCGCCAGCGCGTGCAGGTGGGCGCGTTCGCCGTCGTCGAGCCGCAACGCCCCGGCGATCGCGTCGAGCACCTCCGGCGACGCGTTGCGCGACTGCCCCTGCTCCAGCCGCGCGTAGTACGGGGCGCTCACGCCCGCGAGCAGCGCCAACTCCTCCCGCCGCAGCCCCGGCACCCGCCGCCGCTCGCCGTAGGTCGCCACCCCGACCTCGTCGGGCCGCAGCCGTGCCCGCCGCGCGTGCAGGAAGTCACCCAATCGGTCCACGCCACCGAGTATGGGCCGCCGACCGGTGCCTCAGCCCGACCCTGCGGGGGTGTGGCTCACCCACGTCCGCGCGCCGAGAGTCGGAGGGGTCAGCAGCCGCACCACCCTGGAGACCCGATGACCACCCCTGACGTGACCGCGTTCGCCTTCACCCGGCGGGCGTGGGTCGACGCCCCACCCGCCACCGTCTACGACCTGGTGAGCGACGTGTCCACGATCGAGCGCTGGAGCCCCAGCGCGTCCGCCGTCGCCTACGACCCCGGTGACGGGCCGCGGGTCGGCGCGCGGTTCGGCGGCCGCAACCGCCGCGGCGACAAGGAGTGGACCACCCGCTCCCTGGTCGTGGCGGCCGAGCCCGGCGCGGTGTTCGCGTTCGTCGTCGACGACATCGTGTCCTGGCGGTGGACCTTCCAGGCCGACGGCGACGGCACGGTCGTCACCCAGGCGTGGTCACTGCTGCGCCACGACCCCGTGCTCGGCGAGGACCTGGCCGGGCTGCGCGACCACATGGCCGACAGCGTCGAGACCACCCTCGTCGCCCTGGCCCGCTGGATCGCGGCGGAAAAGCACGCGCGCGTCGAGGCCGCCCGCTCCTAGAGTGACCGCCAACGCGTAGACGGAGACGAGTAGCCGAGGGACCACGCGAGTCCAGAGAGCCGCCGGCAGCTGCGAAGGCGGCCTCGCGCCCCTCGGTGAAGACCCTCCCGAGTGCGGGGAGGAACGGCGGGCCCCCGCGCCCGCCCCATGCCCCGCCGGTTCGCCCCCGTCACCGGGCGCCCGGAGGCCGCGAGCACGTGGCGGCGAAGGCGTGGTGGTACCGCGAGTCCCCTTTCTCGCCCACGCCCCCAAAGGATCGCGCACGTCCCCAGGAGTGTGATGATCTCCCGAACCCCCACCGCCGACCTCGCGAAGCACGTCGGCGAGCACGTCACCATCGCCGGGTGGGTCCACCGCCTGCGCACCCTCAAGTCCGTCGCGTTCCTCGTCGTGCGCGACCGGTCCGGACTCGCCCAGGTCGTCCTGACCGGCCCCGACACCCCGAGGTTCACCGCCGAGACCGTCGTGGAGGTCCGCGGCCTGGTCGTCGCGGGCGACCAGGCCCCCGGCGGCGCCGAACTCGTCGACCCCGCCATCGCGGTGCTCGCCGAACCCACCGGCCCACCGCCGTTCGACCTGCACCGGCCCCGCGTCACCGCGACCCTGCCCACGGTCCTCGACCACGCCGCCGTCGCCCTGCGCCACCCGACCCTGCGCGCCCCGTTCGAGGTCAACGCCGCGAGCACCGCCGGGTTCCGCGCCGCGCTCGACGCGCTCGGCTTCACCGAGATCCACACCCCGAAGATCGTCGGCACGGCCACCGAGTCCGGCGCGACCGTGTTCGGCGTCGACTACTTCGGCGCCCCCGCGTTCCTCGCGCAGTCGCCGCAGCTGTTCAAGCAGACGATGGTCGGGGTGTTCGAACGGGTCTACGAGGTGGGGCCGGTGTTCCGGGCCGAACCGCACGACACCACCCGCCACCTCGCCCAGTACACCAGCCTCGACGCCGAACTCGGGTTCGTCACCGACCACCGCGACGTCATGGCCGTGCTGCGGCACGTCGTGGCGGGCATGGTCGACGCCGTCGCCGAGCACGCCGCCGCGGCCGTGACGCTGCTGGAGGCGGAACTCCCGCACGTCCCGGCCGAGATCCCCGCGATCGACTTCGCCGAGGCCCAGGAGTTGCTGGCCCGGCACACCGGGGAGGACCCGCGCGGCGAACCCGACCTCGCGCCCGCCCACGAGCGGTGGCTCTCGGCGTGGGCGGAGCGCACCCACGGCTCGGAGTTCCTGTTCGTCACCGGCTACCCGCTGCGCAAACGGCCGTTCTACACCCACCCCGACCCGCTGCGACCCGAGGCGTCCCACAGCTTCGACCTGCTCTTCCGCGGCCTCGAACTGGTGACCGGTGGGCAACGCCTGCACCGGCACGCCGACTACCTCGCCGCCCTGACCGCCCGTGGCGAGGACCTGGCCGCGCACCGCGACCACCTCGACATGTCCGCCCGCGGCCTGCCGCCGCACGGCGGGTTCGCCATCGGCCTGGAACGATGGACCGCCCGCCTGCTGGGCATCGACAACGTCCGGCGCACCGCGCTGTTCCCCCGCGACCTGCACCGGCTGCACCCGTGAAAACCGCTCGCCGCCGCGGGCGGCCGCCGGCTACCGTCACGGCGTGCGCAAGACCCCGCAGGAGAAGAAGCGGCTCAGCTACGCCAAGGACCGCCGCAACACCTACGGCGAGAACGACAAGTCGTCCCGCCGCAACATCCCCGCGGCCAAGGCCCGGCAGCGCCGCGCCAACCGCCGCGTCGCCCACCAGGTCCTCACCACCGCGGGCGAGGACCGGCTCGGCCTGATCCGGCCCAAGACCCGCTGGCGCAAGGCCCCGGACACGCCGCTGGGCGAGGTCGTCCGCAGCAAGCTGGAGGCGCGGGAGTCCCGCGCCTCCAGGCGGGCCTGACTAGCGGTACTTCTTCAGCTCCCGCTTCGCCAACGACATCCGGTGCACCTCGTCCGGACCGTCGGCCAACCGCAGCGTGCGGGCGGCCGCCCACAGGTTCGCCAGCGGGAAGTCCTGGCTCACACCACCCGCGCCGTGCGCCTGGATCGCCTTGTCCAGCACCCACTCCGCCATCAGCGGCACGCCGATCTTGATCGCCTGGATCTCCGTGTGCGCGCCCTTGTTGCCCACGGTGTCCATCAGCCACGCCGTCTTGAGCACCAGCAGCCGCGCCTGCTCGATGCGCACCCGCGACTCGGCGATCCACTCCTGCACCACGCCCTGGGCCGCGATCGGCTTGCCGAACGCCACCCGCTCGTTCGCCCGGCGGCACATCAGCTCCAACGCCCGCTCGGCCATGCCGATCAGCCGCATGCAGTGGTGGATCCGGCCGGGGCCCAGCCGCGCCTGGGCGATCGCGAAGCCCTGACCCTCGCCGGCCACCAGGTTGTCCACCGGCACCCGCACGTCGGTGAAGGACACCTCCGCGTGCCCGCCGTGCGGCCCGTCGGTGTAGCCGAACACCGTCATCCCGCGCTTGACCTGCACACCGGGAGTGTCGCGGGGAACGAGGATCATCGCCTGCTGCTGGTGGCGCTCGGCCTCGGGGTTGGTCTTGCCCATCACGATGAAGATCGCGCAGTTCGGGTTCATCGCGCCCGAGGACCACCACTTGGTCCCGTTGATCACGTAGGAGTCGCCGTCGCGCTCGATGCGGGTGGCGATGTTCGTCGCGTCCGAGGACGCCACGTCCGGCTCGGTCATGCAGAACGCCGACCGGATCTCGCCGTCCAGCAGCGGCCGCAGCCACTGCTTCTTCTGCTCCTCGGTGCCGAACATCGCCAGCACCTCCATGTTCCCGGTGTCCGGCGCGGCGCAGTTCAACGCCTCCGGCGCCAGGTGCGGGCTGCGGCCGGTGATCTCCGCCAGCGGCGCGTACTGCAGGTTCGTCAACCCCGCGCCGTGCTCGGCGTCGGGCAGGAACAGGTTCCACAGCCCGGCCTCGCGGGCCCGCGCCTTGAGCTCCTCCACGACCGGCTTGCGCGTCCACTCGTCGTCGGAGGCCGCGAGCTGCTCCTCCAGCACCGCCTCGGCGGGGTAGACGTGCTCGTCCATGAACGCCAGCAGCCTGCTGCGGAAGTCTTCCGTCGTGGCGTCGTACGCGAAGTCCATCTAGTACTCCTTGATCGCGAGGAGGCCCTGGCGCACGAGCGGCAGGGTGAAGGAGCCGAGCTGGGAGAAACCGGCGCCCACGGTCCCGCCGGTGGTGTAGCGGTAGTGGATGCCCTCGAGGATCACGGCGAGCTTGAAGTAGCCGAACGCGATGTACCAGCCCAGACCGCTCACGTCCGCGCCGGTGCGCGCCGCGTAGCGGGCGACCAGCTCGTCGGCGGTGGGGAAGCCCGGCAGCGACGGCACGGTCCCGGTGATCGGGTCCTCGTCGATGCCCAGCCCGTGCCAGTAGACGTGCAGCAGGCCGACGTCGGCGAGCGGGTCGCCCAGCGTCGCCATCTCCCAGTCCAGCACCGCGCTGATGCCCAACGGGTCCCGGGTGACCAGCACGTTGTCCAGCCGGTAGTCGCCGTGGATGATCGTCGCCCGAGCCGAGGTCGGCACGCGCTCGCCCAACCGGTCCCGCAGGTCGTCGATGCCCTCGAGGTCACGGCTGCGCGAGGCGTCGAGCTGCTTGCCCCACCGCTTCACCTGCCGCGCCAGGAACCCCTCGGGCCTGCCGAAGTCGCCGAGGCCGACCGAGTCGGGGTCGACGTCGTGCAGGTCCGCGAGCACGTCCACCAGCCGGTGGCCCAGCGCGGTCGCGTCGGCGGGGGTGAGCCAGTCGCACTGGTCGCGGGTGCGCAGCGCGGCGCCCGCGACCTCCTCCATCAGGTAGAACGGCGCGCCGAGCACGTCGGGGTCGGTGCACAGCAGCTCCACGCCGGGCACCGGCACGGCCGTGTCGGCCAGCGCGGAGATCACCCGGTGCTCGCGGGTCATGTCGTGCGCGGTGGCCAGCACGTGGCCCAGCGGGGGACGGCGCAGCACCCACCGGTCGGTGCCGTCGGTGACGCGGTAGGTGAGGTTCGAGCGGCCGCCGGGGATCAGCTCGCCGGTCAGCGGGCCCTTCCCGAGGTAGGCGGCGAGCCTGTCGAAGTCCAGGCCGGGCAGGGTCGTCACGGCTTCACTCCCAGTGCGGCGAGCGCGGCACGGGTGGTGTCCGCGTCGGTGTGCAGGTGCGCGCGCAGCCCCACGGCCTTCGCGCCGTCCACGTTGACCTGCATGTCGTCGAAGAAGACGCAGCGGTCGGCGGGCAGCTCCAGCAGGTCCAGGGTGTGCCGGAAGATCGCCGGGTCGGGCTTGCGCAGCCCGATGCGGCCGCTGATCACCAGCGTGTCGAACAGCTCCAGCAGCAGGTCCTCGGGGTAGCCCTCGCCCCAGCTGTTGGACAGCAGGACCGTGCGGACACCGCTCGCACGCACCTCGCGCACCAGGTCCGCCATCGCCGGGTCCACGTGCGCGGTGCCGAACATCCGCCGCAGCAGCCCCTGCGCGGCGATCTCGCCGCCGTCGACGGTGACCAGTTCGGCGGCCAGCAGCCGTTCGAACTCGTCCACCGCCAGCGCGCCGGTCTCCAGCCGCGCCACGGGGTTGTCGGGGGCGGCCTCGCGCCCCATCCAGCCCTTGATCGTCACGCCGTAGCGGTCGCGGTCGATGTTCTCCGACCGGAGCCAGTCCTCGACGAAGCGCGGCACCGACACCGTGAGCACACCGCCCCAGTCCAGCACCACCGCGTCGATCTGCCGTTCGTCCTCGTTGCCCACGACGCGAGCGTACCGACCAGTTGGTATGTCGGCAACGGGAACCCCTATCCGACCTCCCCGAGGTATCCGGGCACGAGGTACCGCGCTCTTGACCCCTTGGGTAGGGGGTTGGACATGACCGACGAAGCGACGGCCCTGGTGGCGCTGGGCGAGCACGCACTGCACGTCGACGGTGACCTGGCGGGCGCGCGCTGCCAGTTCACCAAGGCCTACGAGCTGGCCGAACGGGAGGACGACCCGCGGCTGATGGCGTTGGCCGCGGTCGGGCTGGGCGGGCTGTGGGTGCACGAGCACCGCACCGCCGCCGACGCCGCCTCCGTCGAGGCCCACCAGCGCGCGGCCCTGCGAGCCCTGGACCCGCGGTCCCCGCTGGCCCTGCGGATGCGGACCAGGCTCGCCGCCGAGGCCGACTACCGCGCCGTCCGCTCGGACACGATCCTGCCGCTGGTCCGCGAGGCCCGCGACGCCGACGACCCCGTGGCGCTGTCGGAGGCGCTGAGCCTGGCCCACCACTGCCTGCTGGGCCCGCAGGACGCCGAGTTGCGCCTGCGCCTCGCGGAGGAGCTGCTGCGCGTCGGCTCCCGCACCGGCCGTCCCAGCGACGTCGCCATGGGCCTGCTGTGGCGGACGGTGGACCTGTTCCTGCTCGGCGACCCGCACGCCGAGCGCTCGCTCGCGGAGCTGACCGACTCCGCGGCCGCGGCCCGCAACGCCGCCGTCTCGTTCGCCCGCACCGGCATGCGCGTCATGCTCGACATCCGCGCGGGCCGCCTGGACGACGCGGAGAAGCTCGCCCACGAGTGCGCCGCGCAGGGCCGCACGACCGGTGACGCGGACTACCTCGGCTGGTACGGGGCGCAGCTCGTGGCGATCCGCTGGTACCAGGGCCGGGTGGGCGAGCTGGTGGACGTGCTGGGCGACATCGTCAACTCCCCCACGCTCAGCGCCACCGACAACGCCTTCGTCGCCGGGCTCGCGGTGGCCTCGGCGTCGGCGGGGGACACCCGCACCGCCCGCGGCGCGCTGGCCCGCCTGCGCGGACCGGGCCTGGACGCGCTGCCCCGGTCGAGCACCTGGCTGTGCGCGCTCAACGGCGCCGTCGAGGCCGCGTCGCTGCTGGCCGACACCGACATCGCCGCCGAGGCCTACGAGCTGCTGCTCCCCCACGCCCGGCTACCGGTCATGGCCAGCCTCGCCGCGGCCGACTTCGGGTCCACCCACCACGCCTTGGGCGTCGCGTCGCTGACGCTGGGCGAGGCGGACCGGGCCGTCGCGCACTTCCGCACCGCCCTGGAGCACAACACCGCCCTGGCCCACTGGCCCGCCGCCGTGCTGTCGCGTCACCGCCTGGCCCAGGCGTTGGCGAGTCGCGGCGAGTCGTGGGCGGCGGAGACCGAGCGCGCCACCGCCGTGCACGAGGCCTCGTCCCTGGGCATGACCCTGCCCACCGCGGGCCGTCGCGTCCTGGTCTGCACCCGGTCGGGTCGCCGCTGGCGGCTGGAACTGGGCGACCACGCCACCACGGTCGACGACTCGGTCGGCCTGCGCTACCTCGCGACCCTGGTCGCCAACCCCGACGTGGAGATCGCCGCCATCGACCTGGTCGACGGTCCCACACCCGACACCCGCACCACCCAGCCGCTGCTGGACGACGTCGCGCTGCGCCAGTACCGCCAACGGCTGCGCGAGCTGCGCGACGACATCGCCGAGGCGGAGGCCGCCCACCGCGAGGTCCGCGCCGCCCAGCTGCGCGCGGACGCCGACTGGTTGGCCGACGAGCTGCGCGCCGCGACCGGCCTGGGCGGCAAGCCCCGCCGCTTCACCGACAACCCCGAACGCGCCCGCATCGCCGTGGGCAAGGCGATCCGCCGCGCGCTGGACCGCGTCGCCGCGGCGGACCCGCTGCTGGGCGAGCACCTGCGCAGCCGCGTGCAGACCGGCATGAGGTGCAGCTACCAGCCATAGGTGTCGGCTATCCGCGGAACGGGGTGGAACACCGGTGTCCCGCCTCAAGGGGTGACCCCGCCGCCACGGAAAGGCCCGTCGTGATGCCCCCACCCGAGATGACCCCGCGCCCCGCCCCGTGGACGGGCTGCGCCACCTGACCACCGGCGCGGGTGGACGTCGGTGGCCCGGCGGGCGATCCCCGCGGGGCCACCGGCAGCCCTCACTTGATCCCGGCCACTTCCTTCTGGCACGCCGAGGTCAGCGTCATCACCTCGTCGACGCCCTTGACGGGCCCGGTGAGCGTGTTGGGGTCGACGTCCTCACCGGTGATGGTGGTCCCGACGATCCCGGAGTCGGTGTCGGTCGACACCTCCACGTTGGTCACCCCCTTCGCCCGCAGACACGCCACCGTCTTCTCCGCGAACGCGTAGGCGTCGGGGTTGTGGGCGTCCAACTCCCACGGCGGCAGCGGCAGCAGCGGGTCGCACTCGTCCTGGGTCGCCTGGTCGACCTTCTTGCCCTCGGTGCCCCGAGGGGCGATCCCGTGCTTGTCCAGGCACTTCATGTAGGGCGCGTAGACGACGTCCCAGTCGGCCTGCGTCATGTCCAACCGCTTCCGCGGCCGCTCGGCCGACGGCGGGGCCGCCGCCGTCGAGGAGGAGGACGCGTTCGCCGACGTCGTCTGCAAGGACGCCACACCCGTGGGCGCGGCCGGGGCCGAACACGCGGCCAACCCCACGGCCGCCGCCAGTATCACCAAGAACCTCATGCCCGGATCCTGACCGGCGAATGTCAGGAACCGATCAGTCCGCCGTGGTGATCCGGTGGTCTCACCACCCGTCGGTCGGCGCGATCGGCTCGGCGGCCGCCAGCGGGTTGGGCACCGTCCCCACCGGCCGCACCGACCGGTGCGACGCCTGCTCGGCGTACCCCGTCACGAGCAGCCGGTCGCCGTTGAGCGGGTAGTGCGGGAACGACCCGCCCAACAGCCCCACGGCGTCGATCCGCTCCGCGAGCGCGGGGAACCGCCGCCGGTAGGCCTCCACCTCCCCGCGCACCCGGTCCCACAGCCGCGCGTCGGGCAGCAACAGGTCCAACGGCTGCCCGACACCGACCAGGAACGCGTTGACCAGGTAGGACCGCAGCGCCGGCCACGCCCGCCGGGGCAGCACCGGGTCGTGCTCGTCGGGCGCGGGCCCGCGCTGCGGCACCGGCTCCAGCGACAGGCTCACGTCGTCGATCAGGTCCTTCACCGCGATCCGCGCGGGCAGCCCGTCTGCGCCCTCGATCACCAGGATGTTCTGCCCGTGCGGGTTCACCGTCACCCCGTAGTGGAACAGCAGGTGCAGCAACGGCCGCAGCAGCGCCGCGAGCAGCGCGGACACCCACGCCGCGGCGTCGCCGCCGGACCGGGCGACGAACTCCTCCACCAGCGGCTGCCCGTGCTGGTCCACGTGCAGCACCGCCGCCAGCGGCCACACCCGCTCGCCCGCCGCCAACCGCGGCTCGACCGGTTCCCGCCACACGCACGCCAAGGTCTCCCGCAGCCGGTAGGGCGACCCGTCCAGGCCGCCGATCCGGGGGTGGGCCACGGCGACGGACGCCACCTCGCCGAGCAGCTCCGTGCCCCACTCGCGCAGCCGCGGGTCCCCGGCCCACAGGCCCTTGAGCCACTGCGTCACCACCGGCGCGGCCACCGCGATCTCCGGCAGCACCCCGCGCCACACCGTGGTGTTGAGGATCCGCAGTGGCAGCTTCACCTGGTGGCGGTCGGTCCGGTCGACGTTGGACAGCGTGCGGATCGACTGCGTGGGCAGGTACTCGTCCGGCGCGGACCCCAGCACCACGATCCGCTCGGTCGCCACCTCCGGCGCCCACATCGTGGCCACCACGTTGTCCAGCTGCCACGGGTGCACCGGCATCCACACGTAGGCGTCCGGGTCCAGCCCGCGTTCGACCAGCACCGCCGTGAACGCCGCCACCGTCTCCGGATCCAGCTCCACCGCGCGCAGCGCGTGCTCCGAGAGCGACGGCACCGACCGGAACTCGCCCAACCCCCGGTGCACCGCCAGCCACGGCAGCCGCACCGTCCGCCGCGACTCCGGCGCGTAGGCGGCCACGTCGGAGGCGGAGAACCCGATCCGCCCCTTGTTCGCCACCAGCCGCGGGTGCCCCGTCAGGTGCCCCTCCAGCTCGGCGTGGTCGAGCTTCGCCAACTCCGCCACCGGCAGCGCGGTCGCCGCGAGCGCCACGTCCGCCGCCAGCGTCGAGGTGATCTCCAGCAGGTAGTTCGCCAGCGTCACCGGGTCCACCCCGAGCCCGGCCTCCACCAGGAACAGCTGCACGTCGTCCGCGGGTCCGGGAGCGCCGGGACCGTAGCGGCCGACCACGATCCGCCGCAGGCTGCCCGGATCCACCCGCCACCCGCCGAACGCCCCGCGCGCGGCGGTGAACGTGTACCGGACCGCCCCCAGGTCGAGCAGGTAGCCGTCGTCGACGGCCTCGGGCTCCAGCAGCGACTCGAACGCCAGCTCGCCGATCAGCTTGCCCAGCAGGGCTGTGGACGCGGTGCTCCATCGCACACGGCTCATGTACACCTCTCCGGCCGAGACCAAGATCAGTGTTCCCCGCGGCCGCGCTTCGCGCTACGGGCTCACGGGGTGGTGCTCGGCACTGCCGCGAGCAGCCTGCGCGTGTACTCGTGCCGGGGCGCGAGCAGCACCTGCTCCACCGGTCCCTGCTCCACCAGCAGCCCCTCGTGCATCACCGCGACCCGGTCGGCGATGCTCCACGCCAACCCCAGGTCGTGGGTGATGATCAACGCCGCCAGCCCCAGCTCCCGCCGCAGGCGCAGCAGCAGCGCCAGGATCTCCCCTCGCACCGACGCGTCCAGCGACGCCACGGGCTCGTCGGCCACCAGCAGCCGCGGCCCCAGCGCCAACGCCCCCGCGATCACCACCCGCTGCCGCTGCCCGCCCGACAGCTCGTGCGGCAGCACCGGGAAGAACTCCCGCGCCGGCCGCAGCTCCGCCTTCTCCAGCGCGTCGGCGACCAGCTCGGCCTCGTCACCGGGCACCCGGTGCACGCGCAGCCCCTCGGCGACCGCCTCGTACACCGAGTGCCGCGGGTTCAACGCGCTCGTCGGGTCCTGGAGCACCAGCTGCACCTGCCGCCGGTAGGCCCGCAACCCCTTCGCCGACGTCGGCAGCTCGACCCCGTCGAACAGCACCCGACCCGCGGTCGGCGCGCGCAGCCCCAGCAGGGTCCGCGCGGTCGTGGTCTTGCCGGACCCGGACTCGCCGACCAGCGCCACGATCTCCCCGGACCCGATCTCCAGGTCGATCCCGCGCACCGCCCGCACGACCCCACCGCGACCCCGGTAGTCCACCGCGAGCCCCTCGGCCCGCAGCAGCGGCGTCGACTCCCGCACCTCGTCAGGCGACACCTGCCGGAACGCCGGATCACCCACGACGGGAAACGCCGCGGCGAGGGCCCGGGTGTGCGGGTGGGTGGGGGCGGTGATCACCGACCGCGCCGGGCCCTCCTCGACGATCCGGCCGTGCCGCATCACCGCGAGCCGGTCGCACGTGCTCGCCAGCACCGACAGGTCGTGGCTGATCATCACCAGCCCGATGCCCTGCTCGGCCACCAGCCTGCCCAGCACCCCGAGCACCTGCGCCTGCACGATCACGTCCAGCGCCGTGGTCGGCTCGTCGGCGATCACCAGCCTCGGATCGCACGCCAGCGCCATCGCGATCATCACCCGCTGCTTCTGCCCGCCCGACAGCTCGTGCGGGTAGGAGCGCGCCTTCGCGGCGGGCAGCTCCACCTGGTCGAGCAGGTCCGCCACCACGGCGCTGCCGCCGTGCAGCCGGATCGGCTCGGCGATCTGCTCCCCGACGCGGCGCACCGGGTTGAGCGCGTGCATCGCCCCCTGGAACACCACCGACGCCCGCGCCCACCGCACCGCCCGCAGCCGCCCCCACGACATCGTGGCCACGTCCTCGCCGTCGAGCAGGATCTCCCCGTCGACCAGCGCGGACTTCGGCAGCAGCCGCAGCACCGACATCGCCACGGTCGACTTCCCGCACCCCGACTCGCCCGCCAGCCCCAGCGTCTCGCCCGCGGCCAACGTCAGGTCCACGTCCCGGACGGCGGCCACCTCACCGCGGTCGGTCCGGTAGCGCACCCCCAGACCGCGCAGCTCCAGCAGCGGGCTCACCGGTCTCCCCTCAGCCTCGGGTTCAGCACCGTCTCCAACGCCCGCCCGACCAGCGTGAACGCCAGCACGATCACCACCACGCCCAGACCCGGCGGCAGCAGGAACCACCACGCCCGCTGCGACACCGCGCCGTGCAGGTTCGCCGCGCGCAGCATCGACCCCCACGACACCGTCGACGGGTCGCCCAACCCCAGGAACGACAGGGTCGCCTCGGCGACGATCGCGTTGGCCACCGTCAGCGTCGTGTTCACGAACACCATCGGCAGCACCGCCGGCAGCACGTGACGGCCGATCACGTGCGCGTGCCCGCCGCCGAGCACCTTGGCGCGTTCGATGAACGGCCGCGCCTCCACGCTCAACGTCTGCGCCCGCACCAGCCGCGCGGTCGACGCCCACGACGTCACGCCGATCGCCAGCACGATCGTCCCGACCCCGCGGGGCAGCACCGTGGACAGGGCGATGGCGAGCACCAGCGACGGCAGCACCAGGAAGAAGTTCGTCACCCACATCAGCCCCGCCGACAGCGACCCGCCGAAGTGCGCCGCCGTGACCCCGACCAGGGTGCCGATCGCCACCGACAGCACGGTCGCGGTCAACCCGATCAGCAGCGAGATCCGGCTGCCCCACCACGTCAGCAGCAGCACCGAGCGGCCGGTGTGGTCGGTGCCGAACCAGAAGTCGCCGCTGGGCGGCTGCCACCGCTGCCCGGCGGCCTTCGTCACGTCCAACCCGGCCGCGTCGGTGACCAGCGGCGCGAGCACCGCCAGCACCACGACCACGCCGAGCACCACCAGCCCGACCACGCCGCCGCGGTCGCGGGTGAACTCCCGCCACGTCGAGGAGACCGCCGCCCGGCGGCGCTGCCACACGATGCCCGTCACGACGCGCGCACCCTCGGGTCCAGGACCTGGTAGAGCAGGTCGGCCAGCACGTTCATCACGATCACCGATCCGGCGAGCACCACGAACACCCCTTGCAGCAGCGGCAGGTCCGGCCCGGCGAGCGCCTCGTAGGTCAGCAGCCCCAGTCCCGGCCAGGAGAACACCGTCTCCACGGTGATCGCCCCGGTCACCACCAGGCCGAGGTGCAGGAACACCAGCGTCACCGTCGGCAGCAGCGCGTTGGGCACCGCGTGCCGACGCCGCACCTGGTCGTCGCGCAGGCCTTTGGCGCGCGCGGTCGTCAGGTAGTCGGCGTTCATCTCCTCCAGCAGCGAGGACCGCATGACCAGCTGGTACTGGGCGTAGACCACCGCGATCAGGGTCACGCACGGCAGCACCATGTGGTGGGCGACGTCGAGCGCCTGCGGCCAGAACCCCGGCGGGGTGCTGGAGAACCGCATCCCGCCGGAGGGGAACAGGTTCCCGGTCACCATCGACAGCAGCATCCCCAACCAGAACGCGGGCATCGCCCACCCGACCAGCGCCACGCCGGTCGACGCCCGGTCGAACGCGCTGCCCCGCCGCCACGCGCCGCGGATGCCCAGCCACAGCCCGAGCACCACCGCGATCAGCGTGGAGGTGCCCACCAGCAGCAGCGTCGGCCCGACCCGCTCGCCGATCAGCTCGGCGACCGTGCGCCGGTAGAACAGCGACGTCCC
Source organism: Umezawaea sp. NPDC059074 (assembly GCF_042738955.1). Lineage (NCBI taxonomy): Bacteria > Bacillati > Actinomycetota > Actinomycetes > Pseudonocardiales > Pseudonocardiaceae > Umezawaea > Umezawaea sp. NPDC059074. The sequence continues at coordinate 21,771 of NZ_JBHYHC010000089.1, read as the reverse complement.
CATGTCCCCGTGCAGCAGGCCGACCGCGTACTTGCCGAACTGCTCCAGGATCGGCCGGTCGTAGCCGTGCAGCGCCCGCAGCTCCGCGATCTGCGCCGCGTCGACCTGGCGGCCCCTGGTCATGGTGACCGTCGGGTCGCCGGGGATCATCCGGAACAGGAAGAACCCCAGCACCACCACGGCCGCGAGGCTCGCGAGGGCGCCGCCGAGCGTGCCCACGACGTGGCGCAGCACCCCGCCGCCGCGCCGCGAGGGGGTCTCGGCCTGGACGGGAGCGCTCACTCCCGGTCCCCGGCGGTGGCGCCGCGCCGCTTGGCCAGCAGCCACACCCCACCGCCGACCAGCAGCACCACGACCACGATCCCGCCGATCAGCAGCCCGCTCGGGCCGGAGGACCCGCCCGCGGCCGCCGCCACGGGCACCGCGCCGTAGTACCCCCACATCCCGTTCTGGGCCATGATCACGCCACCGGGGTCGGGCTGGATCGGGAAGCTGGCGAACGTGTCGTCGCGGTAGGCCTCCAGCACGTTGTCGTGGCCGAGGATGATCGCCGGGACCTGGTCGTAGAACCGCTGCTGCATCTGCTTGACCAGCTCCGACCGCTTGCCGGGGTCGAGCTCGGCGCCCTGCTTCTTGTACAGGTCGTCGTAGGCCTGGTCGCAGAAGAACGTGTCGGTCGTGCCGCTCGCGGTCGGCGAGGCGGGCCGCGCGTCGCAGGTGTTGAGCGACAGGATGAAGTCCGGGTCGGGGTTGGTGCCCCAGCCGGAGAAGATCAGGTCGAACTTGCCCGCGACGCTGTACTCGTCGAGCAGCGTGTCCGCGACGATCTGCACGTCCACGGCGATGCCGATGTCGGCCAGCGACCCCTTGACGTACTCGCCCGCCTGCTCGTCGTAGGCGCGGCTGGAGTGGCCGATGAGCCGGAACTTCAAGGGCTTGCCGTCCGCGCCGACCCGGACGCCGTCGGAACCCTTCGGGTATCCGGCCTGATCGAGTTCGGTGTTGGCCGCCGCGGGGTCGAACGGGCGCACCGTGGACGGGGTGTAGTGGAAGTCGGGGAACACCGGCGGGATCGGGCCCGTGCCGCGCTCGGCGTACCCGCCGTTGACCCGCGCGATGATCGCGTCCAGGTCGATCGCCTTCGCGATGGCCTGGCGCACCTTCACGTCCTTGAGCGCCGGGTGCCCGTCGCCGATCGGCTCACCGGTCTTCGTGGCGGCCCCGGAGTTGAGGACCAGCTCGTTGAAGCGCCTGCCCTGCGCCTTGTTGCGGGTGATGCCCTGCTTGTCCTTGAGGGAGTCGAACTGGGCCGGGCCCATCCTGTTGACCAGGTCCAACTCGCCCTTGTCCAGCGCTTGGACGGCCGCGTCGACGGTCTTGTAGTAGATGAAGTGCAGCTCGTCGTACTTCGGCGCGCCCCGCCAGTAGCCCTTGTTGGCCTTGAGCTTGATGAACTCGTTCGCCCGGTACTCCGACAGGGTGAACGGCCCGCCGCTCACCACCGGACCCGTGTCGTTCTTGTAGTCCGCGATCTTCCCGACGCCGGACCACACGTGCTCCGGCACGATCGGCACGTCAAGCGCGAGCATGCTGGCCTGCGGCGACCTGGTCTTGATCACGACCGTGCGGTCGTCCGGCGCGGCGACCGTCTCGAAGTTCGCCACGAAGCTGCCGTTGGCGGTGGCGGCGTCCTTGTCGGTCATCATCAGGTTGTAGGTGAACGCGACGTCCTTGGCCGTGACCGGCTGCCCGTCGGACCACTTCTTCCCGTCCGGGACGGTGAACGTCCATGTCAGGTCGTCAGCCGACTTCTCCCACGACTTCGCCACCCCCTCGACCGGCCGCTGGTCCTTGACGTCGTAGGCGGTCAGGTAGTCGTACATCAGCCGCCCGATCTCCGTGCTCGTCTGGTACGAGGCGAGGAACGGGTTGAGCGAGTCGACCTGCTGGACGATTGCCACCCTCAACGTGACGGGCTGCTGCGCTTGGGCGGGTGCGGCCAGTGGCAGCGCCACCAGACCCGTCGCCCCCACGATCGACCCCAGACGGCGCGTGATTCCCACAAGCACTACCTCTCCCCAGAGTTGCGCACAGGGGTAACCATTTACCCCAAGATCTCGACAAAGACCACCCGCGGCCCAACCATGTCAGCCATGCGGATCATGATCTCGGCCGACATGGAGGGCGCCACGGGCGTCACCTGCCCGGCCGACGTCGAGCCCGGCACCGAGCAGTGGCAGCGCTTCCGCCGCCTGTTCACCGGCGACGTCAACGCCACGATCGCCGGGCTCGCCACGGACGTGCTGGTCAACGAGGCGCACAACAGCCAGCGCAACCTGCTGCTGGAAGGCCTCGACCCGCGCGCCCGGATGCTCACCGGCAGGCACAAACCGCTGTCGATGATGCAGGGGATCGACACCGGCGTGCAGGGCGTGGTGTTCCTGGGCTACCACACCGGCGCGGGCGAGGACGGGGTCCTCGCGCACACCTACCTGGAGAACTCGATCACCCAGGTCCGCCTCGACGGCGTGCCCGCGAGCGAGGGCAGGCTCAACGCCGCCCTGGCCGCCGAATACGGTGTCCCGGTGCTGCTGGTGACCGGGGACGACAAGACGTGCGAGGACGCGGCCGAGTACGCGCCCACCGCGGAACTCGTCGCGGTCAAGGAGTGCGTGAGCCGCTACGCCGCCATCTGCGACCCGCCGGAGATCACCGCCGAGCGCCTCACCGCCGCCGCCAAGCGCGCCGTCCGCCGCGCCCGCCCCGCCACCCCGGTGATCGCGGAGCACTGGGTCGAGATCGACTTCGACGCCAGCCACCTCGCGCACGCCGCCGCCGTCATCCCCACCGTGGAGCTGATCGGCACCCGCACGGTCGGGTTCGACGCGGCCACCATGACCGACGCCATGAGGGCGTTCAAGATCGTCACCGTCGTGGCGGGCTACGCCGTGGAGGACGTGTATGGCTGAGGACGTCGTGGACCTGTGCGCGTCGCTGATCAGGTTCGACACCACCAACCGCGGCGGTGGCGACGCCGAGGGCGAACGCGAGGCCGCCGAGTTCGTCGCCGCGCACCTGTCCGCACTGGGCATCGAGCCGACCCTGCTCGAACCCGCCCCGCGCCGCACCAACGTGGTCGCCCGCGTCCCCGGCTCCGACCCGACGCTGCCCGCGCTGCTGGTGCAGGCCCACCTGGACGTGGTGCCCGCCGACCCGACCGAGTGGACCGTGCCGCCGTTCTCCGGCGAGGTCCGCGACGGCTACCTGTGGGGCCGCGGCTCGGTGGACATGAAGGACATGGTCGCCATGGTCCTGTCCGTGCTCTCCACCTGGTCGCGCGAGGGCCGGGGACCGAAGCGCGACCTCGTGCTGGCGTTCGTCGCCGACGAGGAGGACCAGGGCGACTTCGGCGCCCAGTGGCTCGTGGACCACCGGCCGCACCTGTTCGCCGACTGCGCCGCCGCCATCAGCGAGTCCGGCGGCTACTCCTACCGCGTCGGGGACCAGCGCGTGTACCCCATCGGCACCGCCGAGCGCGGCACCTCGCACCTCGTGCTCACCGCCCGCGGCCGCGCGGGTCACGGCTCCCGCCGCAACGACGACAACGCCGTGGTCACCCTGGCCAACGCCCTCGCCCGCTTGGCCGCCTACGAGCACCCCGTCCGGCTCACCCCGACCGTGGAGGCGTTCCTGCTGCGCACCGGCGAGGCGCTGGGCGTGGAGGTGGACCTGGACGACGTCGACGCCACCCTCGCCCGCCTCGGCCCCGCCGGAGCGCTCGCGGAGTCCACGGTCCGCAACAGCACCACCCCGACCATGCTGTCGGCCGGGTACAAGGTCAACGTCATCCCCGGCACCGCCACCGCGCGCGTCGACGTGCGCACCCTGCCCGGCACCGAGGACGAGCTGATGGCCACCATCGACACCCTCCTCGGCCCGAACGTGACCCGCGAGTACCTCGAACACCTGCCCCCGGTGCAGGCCCCCATCGACTCCCCGTGGTTCACCGCGATGGCCGACGCCCTGCGCGCCGAGGACCCCGAGGCGGTCGTCGTCCCGTACTGCATGGGCGGCGGCACCGACGCCAAGGCGTTCAGCACCCTCGGTATCGACTGCTACGGCTTCGCCCCGCTGCTGCTGCCCGAGGGCTACCCGTACCGCGCCATGGCCCACGGCGTGGACGAACGCGTCCCCGTGGAAGGCCTGCGCTTCGGCGCGCGGGTGCTGGACCACCTGCTGTCGCGCTAGTTATCGCCAGTTGTCACTCGACGGGGTGACCGCGCACGAGGTGGGCCGGTGACCGGACTCCGCCGAACGGCGCAACAACGCGAGGACGTCGAGCGGCCCGGTGACCTCCGAAGACACCCCCGCACGCCCTCGTCGCCGGGCGCGTCCACGGTGGTCAGAGTGCCCGAAAACGATGGTCAGCGTGTCCGGTTCCCGCCCGAAATGATCTCACTATCCGCACACACCCGTCCGGCCATCACCTGGTCTTACACCTTCCCATCCGGCGAACGGCCCCTATAGTGGTCACGATGGGTCACCTTCGGGAAGTCCTCGCGCTGCTGAACCAGGCCGCCACCGACGGCCGGATCGACCTCGCCGTGACCGACCGGGCACCCTGCTCGGCCACCCCCGTCGGACCGCCCGAGTACCTCGACCTGCTGACCGAGCACGGGTCGCTGTCGGTGCACCGCGAGTTCGCGGGCGAGACGCTCCGATTCGTGGTCGTGGACGAGAAGGGCGCGGCCGAGCTGAACCGCGGCCTCGTGCACGTGCGGCGCGGCGCCCTGTCCACCGCGCACCTGCTCGGGTTCGCCGAGGCCGGGGACGACGCCGCGTGGTGCTTCGACATCACCGACGACGCGTTCCCCGTCTACTACGTCCACCTCCAGGAACCGAAGGCCCGGCGGGTCGACACCGGCGAGTGGGAGAACCCCGCCGACGCGACCCCGGACTTCCCGTCGTTCGCCGTCTGGCTCGACGTGATGGCGGCGGCGTTCACCTCGCCGCAGCCGCCGCGGTGGTTCCCCTACCTGGGCGAGCCGGGCCTCACGTTCACCTAGCCCGGCGCCGCCGCGCCGGGTCGGCCAGCGCGGGCGGCACCCAGCCCGTGTCCTCGGGGTTCACGTCCGTGCCGGGAGCGACGATCCGGTCGACGCGGTCCAGCACGGCGGGTTCCAACCGGATTCCCGGCGCGGACAGCTGCGACTCGAGCTGCTCCGGCGTGCGCGGCCCGATGATCGCCGAGCTCACCGCGGGGTGTTCGAGCACGAACGCGAGCGCCAGCTCCACCAGCGTCAGCCCGGCCTCGGCCGCCAGCGCCGCCAACTCGGTGACCAGGTCGAGCTTGCGCTGGTTGACCGGCACCGACAGGTCGAACCGGCCACCCGCGCCCGGCCGCGCGGGCAGCCGCCGGTCCCGGTCGCTGGTGTTGGGCCTGCCCCGCCCGAACTTCCCCGACAGCCACCCTCCCGCCAGCGGGCTCCAAGTGATCACCCCCATGCCGGACGCCTGGGCCAGCGGGAGCACGTGGCCCTCGACGCCGCGCACCAGCATCGAGTACGGCGGCTGCTCGGTCCGGAACCTCTCCCGGCCCCGCCGTTCCGCCACCCACTGGGCCCGCACGATCTGCTCGGGCGGGAACGTCGAGCTGCCGAACGCCCGGATCTTGCCCGCGTGGACCAGGTCGCTCAACGCGCCCAGGGTCTCGTCCACGTCGACCGACTCGTCGGGCCGGTGCACCTGGTAGAGGTCCAGGTAGTCGGTGCCCAGCCGGCGCAGGCTGTGCTCGCACGCGGCCGTGATCCAGCGCCGCGACGCCCCGCGCTCGTTCGGATCCTCGCCCATCGGCGAGCCGACCTTCGTCGCCAGCACGACCCGCGACCGGTCCACCGACGCGAGCGCCTTGCCCACGATCACCTCCGACTCCCCGGCCGAGTAGACGTCGGCGGTGTCGATGACCGTGATCCCGGCGTCGAGCGCCCGGTGCACGATCGCCACCGACTCGTCGTGGTCGCGGTTGCCCCAGGCGCCGAACATCATGGCGCCCAGGCACAGGGGACTGACCCTGATCCCGGTGTCGCCCAGCGTGCGCGTGTCCATCCCGTTTCCCCTCGTCCCGTCTTCGGCGAGGTGCCACGACATCACGCGGCGGGCGACGGCCGTGACGCCGATCGTGGCGCGGCCTTGCCCGATCCGGTCAACCTCCCGCCCCGCGTTTGCCCGCCCGCCGCCGGGGGTGTTTGGCTCGCGGGGTGACCCTCCTCGACGAGCTGCGCGCGCTGGTCCTGGCGCACACCCGCGCCGCGGGGCGGACCAAGGTGCGGGTCCTCGACGGCGTGTGGCTGACGGCCGTGACCGAGCCGACGCCCCCGGTGGTCGCGATGACCGAGCCCTCGTTCGCGGTCGTGGCCCAAGGTGTCAAGCGCACGACGTTGAACGGGACGCCGCACGACTACCGCGCGGGCGAGTACCTCGTGGTCCCGCTCGACCTGCCGGTGACCGGCCAGGCCCTCGAGGCGAGCCAGGACGCGCCGCTGGTGGTCGTCAGCCTGGCGCTGACGCCGCAGGCCATCGCCCCGCTGCTGCTGGAGACGACCGCGCCCCCACGCCGACCCGAACTCGCCGGGCTCACCACGAGCACCGCGCCACCGGAGCTGCTCGACCCGATCGTCCGGCTCCTGCGCCTGCTCGACCACCCCGACGACCTCCGCGTGCTGGCGCCGGGCCTGCGCCGCGAGGTCCTGTGGCGGCTCGTCACCGGCGAGCAGGGCGCGCTCGTGCGGCAGATCGGCACCGCCGACAGCGCCCTCGCCCACATCTCCCGCGCGGTCCGGTGGCTGCGCGAGCACTACGACGAGCCGGTGCACGTCCCGAGCCTCGCCGAGCGGGCGAACATGAGCGTGTCCACGTTCCACCGGCACTTCCGGTCGGCGACCTCGATGACGCCGATCGAGTTCCGGCGGCAGATCCGGCTGCGGGAGGCGCGGGTGCTGCTGCGGGCGCGCGCGACGAACGTCGCCGAGGTGGGCTACCTCGTGGGCTACGAGAGCGCGTCCCAGTTCAACCGCGAGTACCAGCGGACGTTCGGCACGTCCCCCGGCCGTGACGCCGCTCGCTCCGGTGGCGAAGCGGAACTGATTCCGGTTAGGCTGAACTCAAGCGGAATCAGTTCCGGTTAGCCTCGTCGGAAGAAGAACCACGGTGACCACACCGAACCGCATCACCACCCCCTTCACCGCCACCAGCACGGCGGCCGAGGTGTCCGAGGGCGTCGACCTCACCGGCAGGCGCGTCGTCGTCACGGGCGCCGCCTCAGGCATCGGCGTCGAGACCGCCCGTGCCCTGGCCGCAGCGGGAGCCGAGGTCACGCTCGCCGTCCGCGACGTCGACGCGGGCCACCGCACCGCCGCGGACATCACCGCGACCACCGGCAGCACCGCGCTCGCCGTCGCCCACCTCGACCTCGCCGACCTGGACTCGGTCGCCGCGTTCACCGAGGCGTGGACCGGCCCGCTGCACGTGCTGGTCAACAACGCCGGTGTCATGGCGACCCCGGAGACCCGCACGTCGCGGGGCTGGGAACTCCAGTTCGCCACCAACCACCTCGGCCACTTCGCCCTCGCGCTGGGCCTGCACGACGCCCTCGCCGAGGCCGACGACGCCCGTGTCGTCTCCCTCAGCTCCAGCGCCCACCTGCGGTCCCCGGTCGTCTTCGACGACCTGCACTTCCGCGAGCGCCCCTACGAGCCGTGGAGCGCCTACGGCCAGTCCAAGACCGCCAACGTCCTGTTCGCGGTCGAGGCGACCCGCCGGTGGGCGGCCGACGGCATCACCGTCAACGCCGTCATGCCCGGCGGCATCCGCACCGGTCTGCAACGCCACCAGACCAAGGAGCAGATGGACGCCGCCCTCGCCGCCGTCAAGGACTTCGTCTGGAAGACCCCCGAGCAGGGCGCGTCCACCTCGGTGCTGCTCGCGACGTCCCCGCTGCTCAAGGGCATCGGCGGCCGGTACTTCGAGAACAACGCCGAGGCCGGGCCGAACGTCCCGCCCGCCCGCACGGGGGTCGCCGCCTACGCGCTCGACCCCGACGCGGCCGTGAAGCTGTGGGAGGTCTCGGTCGACCTGATCGCGCGCTAGGTGTCGAGCAGGTCGGGGGCGAACACGTCCTCGACCTGCCAGCGCCGCGCGGTCAGGCCCTGCTCGAAGTGGTAGCGCAGGCACGTGTCGAGCGCGGCCCGGTTCGCCGAGATCCCGTAGGGCCACCAGTCCTCCGGGAACTGCTCCCGGTCGCGCTCGACCAGCGCGTTCGTCCACGGCACCATGCTCTGCACCTGGTAGAGCCGCCGATGGGTCCGGTAGCGGTCGGCGGCGACGTCCTTCGCCGCCGTGAAGGCGTCGTGGACCCGCCGGGCGAGACCGGGCCGCGCCTCCAGCACGTCGCGGCGGACCACGACGGTGTGCATGATCGGGAAGATCCCGGTCCGCCGGTGGTAGTCGCGCTCCACCGGCTCGTAGTCCGGGAACAGCCGCGTGACGTTCGGGGAGCCGTCGAGCACGCACTGCGGCACGTTGGCCGAGAACAGGGCGTCGATCTCCCCCGCGTCGAGCATCGCGTTCAACGTCCTGCCCGCGGGCGCGGTGGTGACCTCGACGTCCGCCGGGTGCGGGTGGGGGATGAAGTCGAACGGCGGGGCCGGGTGCTCCAGTCCGCCGATCACCCACCTGCTCCGCGCGGGGTCGAACCCGTGCTCGTCCATGAGCACGCCCTTGGCCCACACCCCGGAGTCCTGGCCGTAGGTCCCGAACTCGCCGATGGTCTTGCCCGCCAGGTCGCCCGGCCCGGTGATCCCGCTGCGGGTGTTGACGAAGACGCAGGAGTGGCGGAACACGCGGTTGGGGAAGACGGGCAGCGCCACGAACGGCGCACCCGCCTCCAGCAGGCGCAGGTGGAACGTGAGACCCAGCTCGGCGACGTCGAACTCGGCCCCGCGGATCAGGCGTTCGAAGATCTCCGGGAGCGTGGCGGCGGTCCTCATCGTGGCGTCGATCCCCACGGTCCCGTCGAACAGCGCCTGGGTGGTGTCGTACCGGTAGCAGCCGATCGTCAACTCGTCCATGCCCCGATCGTTCGCCCGTCGTGGTCCCCGCGTCCAAGTCCACTTCCTCCAACTCGATACCCCACGGGTATCGTGACGGCGGTGGAACTCCGCCTGCTCGAGTACTTCGTCGCCGTGGCGCGGGAACGGCACGTGGGCCGGGCGGCGGTCGGGCTGCACATGACCCAACCCCCGCTGAGCAGGGCGATCCGCCAGCTGGAGGACGAACTCGGCGCCACCCTGTTCGACCGCACTCCCAAGGGCGTCACCCTCACCGCCGCCGGAGCCGTCCTGTACGACGAGGCCCGCGCGGTGCTCAAGCAGGTGGACCGCCTGCACACCCGGATGTCCGCGCTCGGCACGACGAGCCTGGTGATCGGGACGCTCGCCGACACCGCCGACCAGGTCGGCGCCCTGGTGGTCGACGCGTTCCGCCGCCGCCACCCGCACGTCGCCGTCACGATCCACGAGACCGACCTCGGCGACCCCACCGCGGGGCTGCGCACCGGCGACGTCGACGTCGCGTTCACCCGGCTCCCGTTCGACGACACCGGGATCGCCACCCACGTGCTGCGCTCGGACCCGATCGGCGTGGTGGCCCGCGCCGACGACCCACTCGCCCGCAGGGACTCGGTGGCCACGGCCGACCTCGCCGACCGCCGCTGGGTGCGCCTGCCCGACGGCGCGGATCCGGCGTGGACCGCCTACTGGACCGGCGGTCACCCAGCCGACGAGCTCCCGGTCAGCAGGACCATCCAGGAGTGCCTCCAGTCGGCGCTGTGGAACGGGACCTGCGCCCTCGCACCCCTCGACCAGGCACTACCCGAGGGCCTGGTCGTCGTGCCCGTCACCGACCGCCCGCCGAGCCGACTCGTCGTCGCCTGGCTCAAGACCGGCTCGAACGCCGTGGTCCGGTCCTTCGTCCGCGGCGTCACGACTCAGCAGGAGTCGCGCGGCGGCAGGTCACGGGTGTCGGGCACGCGGTCGCGGTAGGTCTCCTCGACGAACCGCACGAGCCGCTCGACGTCGCCCACGGTCGACGCCACCCCGAACGACACCCGCACCGCCCCCGCCATCGACAGCCCGGTCGCCTCCAGGTACTCGTCCAGCGTCCGCACCCCGCGCAGCCCGCGCAACGACCTCGGGGTCACGCCGAACGCGTTCTCCCCGGCGCCGGGGTTGCAGAAGCAGCCGGTCCGCAGCGAGATCCGGGCCGCCGCCGACTCCACCGCGACCACCCGCTCGTCGACCAGGTCGCCGTCCGGGGTGAGGACGTTGAACGTCACCGTCCCGCCGCGCGCCTCCGTGGTCACCGGGCCGTACACCCGCACCAGCGGCGCGCCGTTGGCGTGCCGCAGCGCCGTCAGGCGGTCCAGGGTCCAGCCGGTCAACGCCCGCACCCGCCGCCCGATCGTGGCCATCCCGATGTCCGCGACCCACTCCAGGCCCACCCGCACGTCGGGGATGGCCAGGAAGTTGAGCGTGCCGTCCTCGAACGCGGCCTCCGCGTCGGCCATCTCGTGCCACCGGGTCTGCACGCTGACCGCCTTGATCGTGCCGCCGGAGAACCACGGCCTGCGCAGCCGGGCCAGCGCGTCGCGGCGGGCGATCAGGCAGCCGACGCCGGTGGGGTAGCCGAAGACCTTGTACCAGCTGGCGATCACGAACTCCGGTCGCACTGCACCCAGGTCGAGGGGGTTGGTCGGCAGGAACGCCGCGCAGTCCAGCAGCACGTCGTAGCCCCGCTCTTGCGCCACCGTGGCCCACTCCAGTGGGTGCTGAACGCCGGTGAAGTTGCTCTGCGCCGGGTACGCGAACAGCCCGTTCCCCCTGCTCAGCTCCCGTTCGACGACCTCGGTCGACACTCGGAGGTCCGGGGGCTCCATCGGCACGTACGTCGTGCGCGCGTGCCCGGCACGGGCGAACTCGCGCAACCCGTTGATCGAGTTGTGGTTGTCGAACGTCAACACGAACCGCGAACCACGCCGGAACGGGTAGGCCTCACCGACCAACCGGGCCGCGCCCGTGGCGTTGGCGGTGAAGATCACCGCGTACTCGTCCGGGTCCGCGTTGACGTGCCGTAGCACGGCGCGGCGCGTGCTCTCGACCAGTTCCGTCGACGCCGCCGACGTGGGGTTGACGGAGTGGGGATTGCCGAACACCCCGCCGCCCAGCCGCTCCTGGTGGGCCCGCAACTGGGCCTTCGCCGCCAGCCCCGCACCGGTGTAGTCGAGGTACGTCTGGCGCTGCTCGTCGAGGTAGGAGTACTCCGTGGCCCGCAGCCGATCCAGCGCGCGGGTCAACTCGTAGTCGGGATAGCGCCGCAGGAACTCGCCAGGCTCGGCGGCGGTCCATGACAAGTCCGTGGAATTGATCCGCACTGGCACCTTCTCACTGGCAGAGCCCTGGAGACTCCATCGTGAGCACGAGTAGGCCATTGTGGTGCGGATACCGCCGAGCCTGGCGACAAAACGCCGGAAAAAACCAATCGAGACAATTATTCGTCGATCACCGGGAACGGCGGTAGGTGAGCGACACCGACCCGGTGGCCATCGTGTTCGCACCGTCCAGCACCCACGCCGACGCCGGGATGCCGTCACCGAAGAACCGCAGCCCTTCCCCGAGGATCGCGGGCGTCAGGTGGACGCGCAGCTCGTCGACCAGGTCGGCCTTGAGCAGTGCCCGGATCACGCTCGCGCTGCTCAACACGATGATGTCCCGCCCAGGCAACGCCTTGAGCTGCCGCACCTCCCCCTCCAGGTCCTCCTTCACGACCCGCGAGTTCTGCCACGGCGCGTCGGTGAGCGTGGTCGAGAAGACGACCTTCTCCACCCGGTCGAGCCACACCGCCATGTCGTGGGCCCGACCGGCCCCGTTCGGATCAGCGGCCACCGAAGGCCAGAACCCGTGAAAACCCTCGTAGTTGTTTCGCCCCAGCAGCACGGTATCGGCACCACTCCACACACCGGCGAAGTACGTGGTCATCTGGTCGTGAACGGAGTGCTCGACCAACCACGACATGTCCCCGCCCGGCCCCGCCGAAAACCCGTCGATCGACAGCGTCACGTTCGCGATGAGCTTCCGCCCGACCATGATGGTCTCCTTCTCAGTGCTTGTTCCCGCCTTCACCCCTACGTCGAACACCACCTCTCCGATTCGACAACTCCGTCACTCCTTCTTCTCGACGTTCTTCTCCACGACTTCACGAGCCCGAGCCAACTCACCCAGCGCCCAGTCCAACTGCATCTCGGCCCGCTCCGCCCGTGCCAACGTCTGAGCCCGCGCGTCCTCCACCGCGGCCACCCGCTCAGCGGCCCCAGTCCGAGCCGCCTCGACCTGCGCCGCGGCCTCTGCCCGCACCCGTGCCACCTCGTCCTCGCCGGCCTTCCGCACCGCGGCCAGGTCAGCCAACACCCGGTCCAACTCGCCCCGCACGTCCACCACCGACTGCCGAGCCACCGACGCGTCCCGCTCAGCCCCCTCCACCAGCGCCCGCGCCTCATCCCGCTCGACACCGGCCTTCGCCACCTCGGCGGCCGCCTCACCCCGAACCCGCTCCACCTCGGCAGCGGCGTCGGCCCGCGCGGTCTCAACCTCCTTGGCAGCCTGCCGCCGCGCCTGCTCGGCCCGCGCGACCGCGTCGGCCTTGGCCGCCTCGACTTCCCGTTCAGCGTCAGCGCGAACCCCCTCCAGGGTGGCCGCGGTCTCGACCCGAACCGCCACGATCTCCGCTTCGGCCCGCTGCACCGCGGCCGTGGCTTCATCCCGAGCCGCGTCCCGCTGCTCGAACGCCACCGCCGCGTCAGCCTCTGCCGCCTCAGCAGCGGCCACCGCCGACTCGGTCGTCTCCTCAGCCGACTTCCGTGCCCGCTCGGCATCCCGCCGCCGCCGTTCCGCCACCGCCACTGCGGCCTCGGCTTCGGCGACCTTCCGAGCAGCCTGCGCCTCGGCCGCCTGCACCTGACTCTCGGCAACACTCGGATCCGCGATCGTCGACAACTCCGTCACCGCGTTCCCCAACGTCGCCGACATCTGCTCGGCCAACACCCGAAACCGCTCGAGCAAGTCTTCAGCCCTGACCCGAGCGGAAGTGATCCCTCCACCCTCTTTCGTCACGGTGACAGTGACTTCCCCGCCTTCTTCCGCCTGCAACACCCGCTGCCGCTCACGCCAGGCCCGCCACCGGGTGTGTTCCGCCAGGTCGCAGTACTCCGAGGGCCGCCCAGGCCCACCTCCCCGAAACACCGGCCGGGTACAGCCGGGGTAGTTGCAGGTCGAAGCGGGGGCATCCGATGTCGTCACCGGGTTATCGTAGCAGAATAACGTTAGCTCAAACGTTAATACCCGCAACGCTACGTTTCAGGACTGCCTGATTCTGACTTCTGATAAGTGAACATTATCGGAAGTCAGAATCAGACCGGATTTCTCGCTCCTCAGTTCCGTTGGCCAGGCCTTGATGAGCAGAACGAGGGCCCGAAAACTAGGGGGTGGTGAAATCCGTGCGAGGTAGCTGTCGGATCCGGCATGAGCCGTTCGTAGAGGAGGTGAGCGGAACGCCACCAAGGCGCTCCGGTGATCGCAGGAGACCGAGATGTCGCACCCGACGCCCGTTGCCCGCCGCATGTACGACCTGGTCGAGCCCATCGGCCTGGTCCCCTACTTCGCCGACGAGTCCGACCAGGCCTTGATGGCACTGGGCCTGCGCAACGCGTGGGACGCCTACTTCGCCGGCCGAGCCGCACCACTGGGCCGCTCGGCACCCGCCGAGGTGGTCCACGCGGTCTTCTACAACTTCGCCCCCGGCGAGGTCGCCCGCCACCTCCCACGGATCTGGGACCTGACCACCCCCGAAGCCGCCCTGGCCGCCCGCGAGCGCGGCTGCGTCGCAGGCCTGCGGCGGCTTCTAGGCGACCTCGCCGACACCCCCGGTGTCACCCGCGCAGCCGACCTCCTGCTCAGGGCGGCAACCAGCGCACCGGTCGAGGGCCGTGTCCTCTACGCCGCTCTACGCGCACTCCCGGTACCGCGGGAACCCCTGGCCCGGCTCTGGCACGCCGCCACCCTGCTGCGCGAACACCGCGGCGACGGCCACACCGTCGCCCTGCTGGCCGAGGACATCGGCGGAACCCAAGCCCACGTCCTGCACGCCCTGTCCATCGACATGCCCGCCCACGAGTTCGGCCGAGTCAGCCACCTCCCGGCCGCACAACTGACCGCGGTCATCGACGGCATGCGCTCCCGCGGCCTGATCGGCACCGACGGCTGGCTCACCCCCACCGGCCACGCCACCAAACAACGAGTCGAGTCGATGACCGACCGACTCGCCGAAGCCCCCTACAACGCCCTGGCCCCCAACGAACTAGAACTCCTGACCGCCACCCTCACCCCGATCTCCACCACGATCCGAGCAGTGTTCCCGTCATAGGTCGCTACCAGTACGTGCCGCCGACGTAGCCCAGGAACAGGTTCGTTCCCCGAGCCCAACCGTGGAACCGCCTGCCTTCGCCGCGTCGCATCGTTCCGGTCGGCGCGTAGGCGATGTTCTTCACCTGGATCAGTGCCGCGTGCAGGTGGTCCGCGCCCTGGGCCTGCCTGCGCACGATCCAGCCGAACGTGCGCCACGCCAGTTCCGGCGCGCGTTCTCCCATCTCGTCCCCGGCATGTTCTTCGGGGAGATGAGCCTTGCCCCGTGTCGCTGACATCATGGTCGGATGCGAACGCGGCTGATCTTTGTGCGCCACGGCGAAGCAGTTCACACCATTGATGCGGTGGTCGGCGGCCGCCAGGGTTGCCGAGGACTCACCGCGGTGGGACACGAGCAGGCGCGCACGTTGGCCGGCCGGTTCTCCGATGAGCTGGCCGCTGACGGTTCGGTCGCCGTGTACTCGTCCGCCTTGCGAAGAGCTGTCGAGACGGCGCGGCCGATCGCCGCCGCCCTCGCGACCGACCCTGTGCAGGACTGCGGACTGTGCACGTGGCACGTGCCTTCCTACGCCGACGGCATGCTGACCAGCCGGTTCCAGGCCGATCACGCTGTCGCGGGCGGGGGCGTGTTCCGCGCGTTCGAGGAGGGCAACGAGAGCTGGGCCGAGCTGGTCGTCCGCACTGGCCGAGCCATCATGGACATCGCGCACCAGCACCACGGCGGCACTGCGGTGCTGGTCGGTCACTCCGAGACGGTGGAGAGCTCGTTTCACGCATTGGCCGCACAACCGCTCCACCGGGCATTCGACCTGGAGGTGGCGCCGGCTTCCGTCACCGAATGGGCCACCGACGACAATCCCACCGGTTGGCCACCGCCTCGCTGGACCCTGTGCCGCTTCAACGATGCCCGCCGTGGGTGACGCGCGGTTCGTTGAAATTGCCGCGCCGTATCACCGCATCGAGGCCATGACCGTCACCGGAGCCTCACTCGCGGCCTCCGGTCGACAACGGTGAGGTCTACCGCGGTTGCATGTCCATGACGTTCACAGAGGTGCCCGCGTAGAGCTTCGGGTCGTAGGTCAGCACGACCATGGGGCCGTCGCCGGCTTCCACCACGATCTGCGCTACTTCGAGCGCGGTCAGGTCGCGTGCGGTGGTTTGGGCCAGTTGGTTGCCGATGTGCAGGGCGTTGCCTGCCAGGGCGAGCACCTCGATCGGTGCTGCGGGGTCGTCGAGTAGCCAGGACAGGTCCGGGTGGTGGCCGTTGAGGTGGGCTCCGGCGGCTGTCACGGACAGGGCGGTTGCGATCAGGGGGCGGCCTGTGGTGATCGCCTGCACCACCACGGCTTGGGCCAGGCGTGGGTTGCGTTCGCGTTCGTAGGCGATCAGGAAGGTCGAGTCGAGCAGCAGTGCGCGGGGCAAGCTCACGCGGCGTGGCCGGAGTCGAGCTGGTCCACGCGCGTCAGGAGGTCGCTGGCCTGGGCGGCGGCGGCCTGGTACTCGGGGGAGGTCGGGTCGATTCCGCTGTGGGACAGCAGGGCGTCGGCGACCGACTCGCGGCGTTGGAAGGTCGAGCGGATTCCGGGCAGGAGCCGGTCGAGTTCGCGCGCGGGGAGCGCGGCCAGCGTCGCCGGGTCGACCCCGTCGCGTGCCGCGAGGCGTTGAACCAGGTACCGGTCAGCGTCTGAGCGGTCGCTGAACGCCGGAATGGTCATGGTCGCGATGATAACCGGGATCCGCCTGGAACAGTTCACCGTTCGGAGATCGGCGGGCGGCGAAGGCCGTGCAGACGAGCAGGGCGAGGCCGGACCACACGTAGGCGTTGCCGATGAGGTGTTGCCACCACGCCCACGCCAACTCCCGGTCGTCGGCTGCCGGGAGCAGTTCGTAGGCGCTGGCCGGGAACACGAGCGCGAGTGCGGCCACGAGAGCGACGCGGGTCCGCAGGGCGAGGACGGCTGCGGGCGCGACCCACACCCAGTGGTGCGACCACGACACCGGGGACAGCAGCAGTGCCGCCGTCGCGACCACGAGCATCGACAGCACGCCTTGGCCGCGTGCGGTGGCGGTGCGTGCGGCGAGCACCGTGAGGGCGACGACGGCGAGACCGAGGGTGATCCAGGCGATCTGTTCGGGGTCGGGGCCGAGGTCCAGGCGGTGGAGCAGGCCGCGCAACGACTGGTTGCCCGCGTACGCCAGTCCCCCGACGCGCGACGGGTCCCCGAGGACCTCGAACCAGTACCGGAGGCTGTCCGCGGGGACGGCCAGGTAGCCCAGGAGGCCGAAGCCGACGAACGACGCCGCCATCGTGGCCGCGCCTCGGCGGTCGCCTCGGACCAGGAAGTACACCAGGAAGATCAACGGTGTCAGCTTGATCGCGGCGGCGAGGCCGATCAGGACGCCGCGCGGCCACCGGGGGCGGACGACGAGGCAGTCGGTCACCACGAGGGCGAGCAGGAGCAGGTTGACCTGGCCGAAGTCGAGGGTGGCGCGCACCGGTTCGGCGAGCAGGGCCGCGCCCGCGACGCCGAACCCGATCAGGGTCGCGTGCGGCGCGGGGTGCACGCGGCGGGCGACCAGCACGCACACCCACGTGAGCGCGGCGATGCCCGCGGCCGTCCACAGCGCGACCAGCGCGGTCCACGGCACCACGTTCAGGACGCTGAACAGCGCGGCGGCCAGCGGCGGGTAGGTGAACGGCAGCGGCGGCCCCACCAGCGGCGCGGGGAAACCGGGGGCGTACAGCGCGACGCCTTCCCACCACGCCTGGCCGCCCACGCGGTACACCCGCAGGTCGATCAGGGCGACACCGGACCGGGAAGTCTCGTACACGAGGGCGGCGGTGGCCAGGACCGCCCAACCGGACAACACCCGCACGGCACGACGTCGGAGCGCGACCTGCGACGCCTCGGAAAGGTCGTCGACGGGGAGGGGTTTCACCATGCGCCCAGCGTCGAACCGCCGGATCGCGGTCCTGTCCGGGTCGTGTCATGGTTTTGCCACAGAGCCGTGACTAGGGCAAAGAAAAAGGCCGGGAGACCTCTCCCCGCCACTCTCAATTTATAACGCACAGGGGGACTTGCGGCAAGACCGGGGGTATGCCGCACACTCTCCCGCCGAAGCCGGAACCTGCGGAAACCAGGAATTCACGCCGTGCGCACAGGGCGCGGCGCGACCGGTCGAAAAGGGGAGCGTGGAGAGCTACATGAACGACGTGATCGTGATCGGCGGGGGGCCGACCGGGGTGATGCTCGCGACCGAATTGCGCCTGCACGACGTGGACGTGCTGGTGTTGGAGAAGGACGCCGAGCCGACCAAGGTCGTCCGGTCGCTGGGCCTGCACGCGCGCAGCATCGAGCTGATGGACCAGCGCGGTCTGCTGGAGCGGTTCCTCGAACTCGGCACGCGGTACCCGGTCGGAGGTTTCTTCGCGGGCATCGCCAAGCCGTCGCCGGAGCGCCTGGACACCGCGCACCCGTACACGCTCGGCATCCCGCAGACCCTCACCGAGCGCCTGCTGACCGAGCACGCCGCGGAGGTGGGCGTCGAGATCCGCCGCGGCGTCGAGGTGGTCGGGCTGAGCCAGGACGACGACGGGGTGAGCGTCGACCTGGCCGACGGGACGCGGCTGCGGGCACGCTACGCGGTCGGCTGCGACGGCGGCCGCAGCACGGTGCGCAAGCTGCTCGGCATCGACTTCCCCGGCGAGCCGAGCACGGTCGACACGCTGCTCGGCGAGGTGGAGCTGACCGAGGACCCGGAGACGGTGACCGCCGTGGTGACCCGGATCCGCGAGACCGAGAAGCGGTTCGGCGTCGGGCCGTTGGGGGACGGGATCTACCGGTTCGTGGTGCCCGCCGAGGGCGTGGCCGAGGACCGCGGAGTCCCGCCGACGCTGGAGGAGGTGAAGCGGCAGATGCGGAAGGTCGCGGGCACCGACTTCGGCGTGCACTCCCCTCGCTGGCTCTCCCGGTTCGGCGACGCCACCCGGCTCGCCGAGCGGTACCGGTCCGGGCGGGTGCTGCTGGCGGGCGACGCGGCGCACGTCCACCCGCCCACCGGCGGGCAGGGCTTGAACCTCGGCATCCAGGACGCGGTGAACCTCGGCTGGAAGCTGGCCGCGGAGCTGGCGGGCTGGGCGCCGGACGGGCTGCTGGACACCTACGAGTCCGAGCGGCGCCCGGTGGCCGCCGAAGTCCTGAACAACACCCGCGCGCAGATGCAGTTGATGTCCACCGAGCCGGGGCCGCAGGCGGTGCGGAAACTGCTGGTGGAGCTGATGGACTTCGACGACGTCAACCAGTACCTGACCGAGAAGATCATCGCGATCGGGATCCGCTACGACTTCGGCGAGGGCCACGCGCTGCTCGGCAAGCGGCTCCGGGACGTGGTGCTCAAGCGCGGGCGGCTGTACGAGCTGATGCGCGGCGGCCGCGGCCTGCTGCTCGACCAGACCGGCCTGCTGTCGGTGGAGGGCTGGGCGGACCGGGTCGACCACGTCGTCGACGTCAGCGAGGAGGTGGACGCGCCCGCCGTGCTGCTGAGGCCGGACGGGCACGTGGCGTGGGTCGGCGAGGACCAGCAGGACCTGCTCGCCCACCTCCCCACGTGGTTCGGGACGGCCACGAGCTGACTGACGGTCTGTCCCGCCGGGTTCGGCGGGACAGACCGGTGGCTCAGCCTTCGGAGACCGTGAGCACCTCCAGCACCGCCCCCTTGGCGTCCCGGACCGTCACCTCGACGCCGGGCGGGGTCACCGCCATGTCCTTGGTCGTCGGGCCTACCAGCAGGAACGTGCCGTCCTTGATCACGGCCGTCGTGTCGGGGAAGCCCTCGCGGGTCAGGGTGATCGTGGCGACCCCGGTGTCGGTGATCAGGCCGGCGAAGCCGCGGGTGTTGCTCTGGGTGCCGCCCTCCGGGTTGATCTGGAAGTCGTGGACGTACCCCGTGCCCCAGATGGTCCTGCCGTTGAGCTGCGGTCCGGAGGCGTACCGGCCCGTGATGTCGGACCGGTCGACGACCGACAGGTAGGGCCCCTGATTGCCCTGCTCGCGGACGCTGCACACCGCGAGCAGGTCGCCGTAGCGGCCGAGTTGGACCTCGCTGGTGGGGCTGGGCGTGGCGTGCGCGCCCGGTTCCCAGTAGAGGCGGTCCGGCGTCAGTTGGGGTGTCGTGTCGAGGCAGCCGCCCAAGCGGCGGCCTTCGTCGGACGCGCGGTCACCTTCGGGGCGCGGCCGGTCGATGGTGATCGTGCTCGGCTGCGGCACGTCGCCCGCCGGGACCTCCTGGTCCGCGCCGACGGTGAAAATCACGCCCTTCTCGGCGTTAGGGAAGCCGTCGGGCGTGAGGAATACGTCGCCCGCGATCAGCGCGTGGGCACTCATCCCGTCCGTGCCGGTTGGGTGCAGGCGGAGGGTCCCCACCTGCGGTTGGACGAAGCCCGCGACCGAGCCGTTCGGCGAGAGGAACCCGATCCGCGCGGGAGCGCCACCGGTGTCCGGCGCGATCAGGGGGGACGCGGTGACCGAGGTCGGGGTGGTCTCGCAGAAGAACACGCCGTCGGGGCCGGTGCGGAACGCGGTCAGCGTGGTCTCGTGCACCACGGTGGTCACCAGCGGCTTCCACGTGGTCTTCGGGGGGACGCCCTGGACGACGGCGGCGCACCGGTCGACGACGTCCGCGGGCGCCCAGCCGTCACGGGCGTGGAACATCTCGGTCAGGTCCGGCGGCGGCAGTTCCCGCACCTGGGGCGGATTGGACACGGTCGTGGGCCCGGCGGCCGACGTCGTGCCGCCCGTGGCCTGGGTG
This sequence comes from Umezawaea sp. NPDC059074, assembly GCF_042738955.1. Taxonomy (NCBI): domain Bacteria; kingdom Bacillati; phylum Actinomycetota; class Actinomycetes; order Pseudonocardiales; family Pseudonocardiaceae; genus Umezawaea; species Umezawaea sp. NPDC059074. The sequence goes on along the minus strand of NZ_JBHYHC010000089.1, from coordinate 1,435 downwards.
AGCGCCACGCCGGAGCCCGCGAGCAGCACGACGGCCGCGGCGATGGCCAGGGGCGTGCGTCGGGACGGGCGGTGGGGCTCGGCCATGCCTTCGGCCAAGTGCTGGCGGGCGCGGTCGCGGATGCCCTCGGGCAGCGGACGGGGTGGGGGGAAGTCACTCATCGGGAGTCCTCGCGGTCAGGTCGCGGAGCTTCGTCCGGGCTCGGGAAACGCGGGAGCGCACGCTCGTCTCGGCGATGCCGAGCAGCGCGGCGGCGTCGGCGACGGGCATCTCGCCCAGCAGGCAGAGCTGCGCGATCTCGCGTTCGGAGCGGGGCAGCCGTTCGACGGCGGCGACCACGCGGCGCAGCCGGTCCTGGGCCTCGGAGCGGTCGGCCAGATCCTCGGCGGGATCGGTGACGGCCGTGGGCGTGAGCAGGGACAACACCCGTTGCCTGCGTCGACCCGCGCGCCACTCGGTGCGGGCCAGGTTGGCCGCCACGGTGTAGAGCCACGGCAGCGCGGACTCGCGCACCAGCACGCCGTCACCGCGCTTGCGCCACGCGGCCAGGAAGGTCGCCGACAGCAGGTCGTCCGCGGTCGACCACGACGCGGTCAGCCGGTAGGCGTAGTTCCACACCCGTTCCGCGTGCCGTTCGAACAGGGCGGTGAACGACCCGTGGTCGTCCTCGCCGATGAGCCGCCACAGCAGCTCGTCGGACGGGGGTGGCTCGCCGGTGTCCGCCACCGCCACCCCCGTGGTCTTGTTCTTGGTCGTCGTCACACCCGTCTAGGGCCGCCGCGGCCGGGCTGTTGCGTGACCTGGGTCACCTGAGGACCGAGGCCACGATCCGGTGCACGACGTCGGGGTCGGGCGGGGTGCCGTCGCGGCCCGCGAACAGCAGGTGCTGGGCGCCGATCAGGGTGGGGGCGAGGGTGGCGATGTCGGCGTCGGCGGCGATCCGGCCCAGGTCGCGCTCGGCGGTGAGGTAGGCGGCGATCATGGCGGTGGCCTCGGTGGCGAGGGGGATGCCCTGGCGTCCGGCCTGCCGCAGCCGTGCACGCAGGTCGTCGCGGAAGATGACCAGGGCCATGATCGCGCCCGCCACCGAGCTGAAGAGGTCCGTCAGCACGTCGGTGAGGTTGCCCTCGACGGTGCCGGTGCCCGCGGTGGCGAGCAGGTCCGGGGATCGGGCTTCGAGCCGGTGGACGCGGTCCAGGACCAGTTCCAGCAGGAAGCCGTCGAAGTCGGTGAAGTGCCGGTGCAGCACGCCCTTGGCGCAGCCGGCCTCGGCGGTGACCGCGCGGCTGGTCAGCGCGTTCGGGCCGTCGCGGAGCAGGACGCGTTCGGCGGCGGCGAACAGCTGTTCGCGCACGTCGCGGATGGCCACGCCGGTGGGCACCAGGGCTCTCCCTTGACGAGTGGGCAAGCGCCCACTCATAGTGGGCGCATGCCC
>NZ_JBHYHC010000088.1:0-38559 GCF_042738955.1 Umezawaea sp. NPDC059074 | reverse complement strand
GCGCAGGACGGCCTTTGTGCTTTCCGGGAGCTACAGCGCCACGCCCAGCAGCGCGTCCACGGCGTCGCGCACGAGTGCGGGGGCCGAGTGGTCCGAGCCGCCGGTGGCCAGCGCCTCGGCCGCCCACGCGTCCACGGCGGCCAGCGCGCGCGGGGTGTCCAGGTCGTTGCCGAGGTGGTCGCGCAGGCGTGCGATCGTGTCCTCGGCCGACGGGCCCGCGACCACGGCGGTCGCGGCGCGCCAGCGGTCGAGCCTGGCCTTCGCCTCGTCGAGCAGGGCGTCGCTCCACGGCCGGTCGGTCCGGTAGTGCCCGGCGAACAGGGCGAGCCGGACCGCGTTCGGGTCGACCTCCTGGGCCCGCAGCTTCGACACGAAGACCAGGTTGCCCCTGGACTTCGACATCTTCTCCCCGTCGAGGCCGATCATGCCCGCGTGCACGTAGTGCCGGGCGAACGGGTGCTCGCCGGTCAGCGCCTCCGCGTGCGCGGAGCTGTACTCGTGGTGCGGGAAGACCAGGTCGGAGCCGCCGCCCTGGACGTCGAACGCCGTGCCGAGGCGGTTGAGCGCGATGGCGCTGCACTCGATGTGCCAGCCGGGGCGGCCCGCGCCGAAGTCCGACGGCCACGACGGCTCGCCCGGCCGTTCCATCCGCCACAGCAGCGCATCCAACGGGTGCCGCTTGCCCGGCCGGTCGGGGTCCCCGCCGCGTTCGGCGAAGAACCCGAGCATCGTCTCCTCGTCGTAGTTCGACTCGTAGCCGAACCGCCCGGTCGCGGAGTGGTCGAAGTACAGGTCGGGGTACTCGGCGTCGTCGACCCGGTAGGCGGACCCGTCCGCGACGAGCTTCGCGATGGCCTCGACGATCTCCGGGATCGCTTCCACGGCCCCGATGTACTGGCGCGGCGGCAGCACCCGCAGCGCCACCATGTCCTCGCGGAACAGCGCCGTCTCGCGCATCCCGAGCACGACCCAGTCGTCCTGGTCGCGCTCGGCGCGCTCCAGCAGCGGGTCGTCGATGTCCGTGACGTTCTGCACGTAGTGCACGTCGTGGCCGTTGTCGAGCCACAGCCGGTGCACGAGGTCGAAGGCGAGGTACGTGGCGGCGTGCCCGAGGTGCGTGGCGTCGTACGGCGTGATGCCGCAGACGTACAACCTGGCGGTTGCGCCCGGCGCGGTGGGGCGGACCTCGCCCGTGGCCGTGTCGAACAACCGCAGGGGTCGAGGTTCGCCCGCTACCCGCGGCACAGGGGTGGATGACCAGGTCTGCATGTGTTCGACCCTAACCCGAGTGCGCGGCCTGGGCGGACTTCTCGGCTGCTGGGACGCCGGTCACACCGGCGCGCGAGAGCGCCGACGGCCACCACACCGCGCGTCCGATGTCCACGGTCAGCGCGGGCACGAGCAGCGACCGCACGACCAGCGTGTCGAGCAGCACGCCGAACGCCACCAGGAACGCGATCTGCGCCAGGAACAAGATCGGCAGCACCGCCAGCGCCGCGAACGTCGCCGCCAGCACCACGCCTGCCGACGTGATCACCCCGCCGGTCACCGACAGCCCGATCAGCGTCCCCTCGCGGGTGCCGTGGCGCAGGGACTCCTCGCGGACCCTGGTCATCAGGAAGATGTTGTAGTCGATCCCGAGCGCCACGAGGAACACGAACGCGAACAGCGGCACGCTCGGATCCGCTCCGGGGAAGTCCAGCACGTGGTTGAACACCAGCGCCCCGACCCCCAGCGTCGCCGCGAACGACAGCACGACCGTCGCGATGAGCAGCAACGGCGCCAGCAGCGCCCGCAGCAGCAGCGCCAGGATGAGGAAGATCACCAGCAGCACCACGGGGATGATCACCCGCAGGTCCCGCTTGGCCGTGTCCTGCACGTCGACCTGGATGGCCGTGACCCCGCCGACGAGCGCGGTGGGGTGCAACTCGGTCCGCAACTGCCGCAAGGCCGTCGTCGACTCCGCGCTGTCCGCGGGCGCCTTCAACGTGGCCAGCAGCTCCACCCGCCCGTCGACGACCTTGTCCCCGGACGGCGCGACCTCAGCCACCCCCGGCACCGCCTTCGCCTTGGCGATCGCGTCCTGCGCGGCCCCCTGCTCGACGATGATCACCGCGGGCGACCCCGTGCCACCGTCGAAGTGCTTGGTCAGCACCTCCTGGCCCGTCACGGCCTCGACCGGGTTGAGGAAGAAGTCGGTCTGCGCGACCCCGCTGGCCTTGAGCTGCGGCACGAACGCGATCCCGACCAGCAGCACGAACGTCGTCAGGATCCAGGTCGCCCGAGCGCGCCGCCCGACCAACCCGGACACCCGCTGCCAGAGCCCGTTCTCCTTGTGCGCCACCGTGTCGAACTTCGGCCGGAACGGCCAGAACGCGGCCCGCCCGAGCAGCGCGAGCATCGACGGCAGGAACGTCAGCGTGGCGACGAGGGACGCCGCGATCCCGATGGCGGCGACCGGCCCGAGCCCCTGGTTCGACTTCAAGTCGGAGAGCAGCAAGCAGAGAAGCCCGATGATCACCGTCCCGGCAGAGGCCACGATCGGCTCCAACGACCGCTTCATGGCCGTGCGCAACGAACTCCACCGATCCTCGTGCCGGTGCAGTTCCTCCCGGAACCGCGCGACGAGGAGCAGCGAGTAGTCCGTGGACGCTCCGAACACGAGGATGAACAGGATCCCCTGGCTCTGCCCGTTGAGCGTCAACACGTCCTCACGGGCGAGCAGGTACACCGCGATCACGGCGAGGCACAACGCCAACCCGGCGTTCAGGATCACCACGAGCGGCAGCAGCGGACTCCGGTACACGACGAGCAGGATCAACGCGACGACAACAGCGGTCACGAGCAACAACAACCCGTCAATCCCACCAAAGGCGTTGGCGAAGTCCCCCAGAATCCCCGCGGGCCCGGTCACGTACACCGTCAACCCAGCGGGCAACCCCTCCCGCACCACACCACGCAGCTCCTCCACCACCGACGTGATCTTCGACCCCACCGGCTTCAACGGCACGAGCACCTGCGCCGCCTGCCCGTCCTGGGACGGCCGAGGCCCCACAACATCCCCGGCAAGCCCGTCAAACCCCGAAAGCGCCTCCCCACGCCCCACAACGGCCTTGAGGTCAGCCTCGGTCAGACCACCAACCCGCTCGAACACCACCAACGCGGGCAACGACTCCTTGTCGGCGAACCGCTTCTGCCAGTCAGCAACCTCGGTGGCCTCCGCCGCGGCGGGCAGGAACGACGCGTTGTCGTTCTTCTGCACCTCGGACAACTTGCCCTGCAACGGCCCACCGACACCACCGACGAGCAACCACACGGCGACCAGGAGCGCGGGCAAAGTCCAACGGAGCCACTTCATGGTGCAGAAGGCTAAGCGGCCCCACCCACCCCCGCCTGACGGACAAGGTCACATGTCGGACAAACCACACCACGACCACAGACCACCAACAGAGCCAGGACCGCAAGGTGACCACAAGCAGGCCCAAGACAACGCAGTGCCCCACCAAGCAGGCACAGGACTGATTGGTGACCACAAGCATGCGCCGGGGCAACGTAGCGGCCCACCACCCCGGCACAGGGCACACCAGCAACCACGCTGGGACTGGCAGGCGCGGGCCACGGAACGTGGCCGATTTGACATGGGGATTTCGGCCTTAAAATTGGAGATCGGGCAGGCCTTCGGGCACTGCCTTTTGGCCCGATCAAGGCCGAAATGAGGGGCCCCATGTCAAATCGGCCACAGCACGCTGGAACTAGCGTCGCCTGCTGACTGAGCTGGAACTAGGGCTCACGGGAGCGACCAAGGCTGGAACCAGGGCTCACGGATCGACCAGCGCTGGAACCAGGGCTCACGAGTGACCACGGCTGGAACGATCGTCGCCGGCTGACCACAACGGCAGCCACCACCCCACGCCCCAAACCCCACGGCCCCACCCCTCCACCGGCGTACGCTCGAACGCAGGTAGCAGGAGGAGATGGTCCGCGTGATCCTCGACATCGTGCTTGGCGTTCTCGGCCTCACCGCTCTGGGTCTCGGGTCCAGTGCCCGTGTGATCAAGCAGTTCGAGCAGGGGATCGTCTTCCGGTTCGGGCGTGTTCGGGAGCACCTCCGCGGGCCCGGTCTCACCATGCTCGTCCCCGGTGTCGACCGGCTGAAGAAGGTCAACCTCCAGATCGTCACCCTCCCCATCCCGGCCCAGGACGGCATCACCCGCGACAACGTCACGCTCCGCGTGGACGCCGTCGTCTACTTCAAGGTCGTCGACCCGGTGCGGGCCGTGGTCAACGTCGAGGACTACCGGGCCGCGATCCTCCAGGTCGCGCAGACCTCGCTCCGCTCGATCATCGGCAAGAGCGAACTCGACGACCTCCTCTCCAACCGCGAGAACCTCAACCAGGGGCTGGAGCTGATGATCGACACGCCCGCCCTCGGCTGGGGCGTGGACATCGACCGGGTCGAGATCAAGGACGTCGCGCTCCCGGAGGGCATGAAGCGGTCCATGTCGCGGCAGGCCGAGGCGGAACGGGAACGGCGGGCCCGGATCATCACGGCCGACGGCGAGCTCCAGGCGTCCGTGAAGCTCTCCCAGGCCGCCGCGACCATGTCCGACACCCCGGCCGCCCTGCAACTGCGCCTCCTCCAGACCATCGTCGAGGTCGCGGCCGAGAAGAACTCGACCCTGGTCCTCCCCTTCCCGGTGGAACTGCTCCGCTTCCTGGAGAAGAGCTCCGACGCGCTGGACCGCCAAGCGGCCGCTGAACCGAGCAAGCCCGAGGACAACTCCCCACCTGACCGATTGCCCACCGCGTAGCTCGGGTGGAGCATGGATGCCGCTCACGTCCTGGCGACGAGGGAGGCGGCATGACGACACTCAGGCCCACACCGGTGGTCCCGCACCCCGGCGCCGCCAGACCACGCCCCAAGGGCTCGGTCCTGCTGTCGCTGCTCCGGACCACCGATCCGAAGCAGATCGGCCTGCTCTACCTCGTCACGTCGTTCGCGTTCTTCATGGTCGGCGGCGTGATGGCGCTGCTCATGCGCGCGGAACTGGCCCGCCCCGGCCTCCAGTTCCTGTCGAACGAGCAGTACAACCAGCTGTTCACCATGCACGGCACGATCATGCTGCTGCTGTACGCGACCCCGATCCTCTTCGGGTTCGCCAACTACATCCTCCCGCTCCAGATCGGCGCGCCGGACGTCGCCTTCCCGCGCCTCAACGCGTTCTCGTACTGGCTCTACCTGTTCGGCGGCCTGATCGTGCTGGCCTCGTTCCTCACGCCCGGCGGCGCGGCAGACTTCGGCTGGACCGCGTACACGCCGTTGAGCAGCGCCATGCACTCCCCCGGTCTCGGCGCGGACCTGTGGATCATGGGTCTGGCGGTGAGCGGTCTCGGCACGATCCTCGGCGGCGTCAACATGACCACCACCGTCGTCTGCCTGCGCGCGCCCGGCATGACGATGTGGCGGATGCCGATCTTCACCTGGAACATCCTGGTCACCAGCATCCTGATCCTGCTGGCGTTCCCCATCCTCACCGCCGCCCTGATGGGCCTGGCCGCCGACCGCCACCTCGGCGCGCACGTGTTCGACCCGGCCAACGGCGGCGTGATCCTGTGGCAGCACCTGTTCTGGTTCTTCGGCCACCCCGAGGTGTACATCGTGGCGCTGCCGTTCTTCGGCATCATCACCGAGGTCATCCCGGTGTTCAGCCGCAAACCCCTGTTCGGCTACAAGGGGATGGTGTTCGCGACCCTGGCCATCGCCATGCTGTCGGTCGCGGTGTGGGCGCACCACATGTACGCGACCGGCGCGGTGCTGCTGCCGTTCTTCTCGGCGCTGACGTTCCTGATCTCCGTGCCGACCGGCATCAAGTTCTTCAACTGGATCGGCACGATGTGGCGCGGCCAGGTGACGTTCGAGTCGCCGATGCTGTTCAGCGTCGGCTTCCTGGTCACGTTCCTGCTCGGCGGTCTGACCGGCATCCTGCTGGCGTCGCCGCCGGTGGACTTCCACGTCACCGACACGTACTTCGTCGTCGCCCACTTCCACTACGTGCTGTTCGGCACCATCGTGTTCGCCACCTACGCGGGAATCTACTTCTGGTTCCCCAAGATGACCGGCCGGATGCTCAACGAGGGCTTGGGCAAGCTGCACTTCTGGACCACGTTCATCGGCTTCCACCTGACGTTCCTCGTGCAGCACTGGCTCGGCAACGAGGGCATGCCCCGGCGTTACGCGGACTACCTTCCGGGCGACGGCTTCACGTTCCTCAACACCCTGTCCACGATCGGCGCGTTCCTCCTCGGCGCCTCCGTGCTCCCGTTCGTGTACAACGTCTTCCGCAGCTACCGCTTCGGCGACCCGGCCGGGGCGGACGACCCGTGGGGCTTCGGCAACTCCCTGGAGTGGGCCACCACCTCGCCACCGCCCCGGCACAACTTCCTGGAACTGCCCCGAATCCGCTCCGAGCGCCCGGCGTTCGAACTGCACTACCCGCACATGGTCGACCGGATGCGCGCCGAGTCCCACTTCTCACTGCTGAAACCGGGCAAGCACCGCGTGGGCAAGGACCGCGCCACGGACACGGCACTGGCCGCCGACCGCGAGCCGGAACCGTAGCGACGGGCCCGCGTCACGGGGTTGAGCGGCCCAGGCACCGGTCTCGCAGGTCCGAGCGGAGCAGGTCCAGGTGTTCGGTGTCCGGTGGCAGGTCCAGGCTGTCCAGCAGGGCCAGTGCCGCCACGGGGTCCAGGTCGCCGAACACGTCGTAGCGGCTGCCGAGCAGGCCGTGGAACAGCGCCGGGTGCAGGGCGGGCACGTCGGCGGCCGCCTGGTAGACCGGCTGCTTGACCAGCCACGGCACCGGGCCGGAGACGGCGAGGACCCGGCGGTTGCGGCGGAGCGGGCCGTCGGCGAGGTCGTCCGGGCGGGTCACCACCTCGGTGAACGCGGTCTCGGCCGTCAGCGGGTCCTCGAACCAGTCGACCCACAGCGAGTACGTGACCGGCTCGGCCGACGCCGGGTCCTCCAAGCGCTGCCGGTACCCCGCCCAGAACAGGGCCTGTGCGGCGGGGTCCAGCGGGGTGGTCTTGAGGTACATCGCCACGGCGTACTGGTCGAGGAGGTCCAGCAGCCCCAGCGCCACCAGGACCCGTCCGCTGCCGTCCAGCGCCGGGTCCTCCAGCGCCTTGTCGGTCCACTCGTGGGCCAGTTCGTTCGCGCTGAACCGCTCCTCGCCCTGGAGCCACTCGTCGCCGTCGCCCGTCACTCCGCGCTCGGCCAACCACGCCCGCGCCACCCGCGCGCCCTCGCTGTTCACCACCCCAGTGTGGCCACGGGCCGGGACTTGACCCAATTTCATTCGCGCGCTAATAATTAGCGCGTTAACGAAAAGAAGGAGACCCGCATGACGACCGCCACCGGCCTCTCACTGATCACCGACACCGTCGAGGAGGGCCGCGACCTGGCCATCAAGCTCGCCCGGCTGACCGTCAAGGCGACCCAGCCGGACGCCGAGGTGCGCGGCAGGCTGCGGCCGGTCTACGCCGAGGACGCGGGCGGGCTGATCGCCATCGCGCACGTCGTGGCCACGGAGTTCGCTACGATCGCGGCGGCAAACCACTACTGGCGCTAGGACTTCCCATCGCCCACAGCCTGCACGACCAGCCCTGCTTCGACCTGTACACGACCGTGCAGGCGATCCAGCGCGCGTACCGGCCGATGCTGGAGCCGCTGGGGCTGACGTACCCGCAGTACGTGGTGATGCTGGCGCTGTGGGAGACCGACGGCGTGAGCGTCGTCGAGCTCGGCCGCGCCACCCGGCTCGACTCCCCTACCCTCACCCCGCTGCTGAAGCGGTTGCAGGACAAGGGGGTCATCACCCGCGAACGGGACGCCGCCGACGAGCGCAGGCTCGTGGTCGCGGTGACCGAGGCCGGTCGCGAGCTCCAGCGGGCGGCGTGGGACGTGCCGGGGCGCATGGTGTGCGAGGTGGGGCTGTCCGAAGAGGACCTGGTCCTGCTGCACCGGCTGTGCGCGGGGATGCGGCTGTCGTTGAAGGAGAACGAGGCGTCCCGGACGTGAGGTCCGGGACGCCTCCGCGTCTCACCGCCTGCGCTTGCGGGACCGCAGGTAGTCGCTGACGACGGCCGCGCCGAGGCCGTCCTCGTCCGGCGCGACCACGCGCCCGCCGCCGCGGCGGGCGACGATGTCGACGAACTCGGTCAGGCGGGGGTCGTCGCCGAGCCGGAACACGGTGATCGACGCGCCCAGCTTGGCGATGTTGTCGACCTCCACCAGGGTCTTGCCGATCGTGCGGTCCAGCGGCGGGTAGTGGAACTCGGCCTCGCCGCTGGGTTCCAGGTGGGCCGTCGGCTCGCCGTCGGTGACCACCAGGACGACCGGCTGGGCGTCCGGGTGGCGGCGCAGGTGACGGCCCGCGAGCAGCAGCGCGTGGTGCAGGTTGGTGCCCTGCTCCCACACGCCCTCCAACGACGTGAGGCCGCCGATGTCGACGGTCTCGGCGTGCCTGCCGAAGGTGATCAGTTCCAGCGCGTCCGTGCGGAACTTGGTGCGCACCAGGTGGTGCAGCGCCAACGCGGTCCGCTTCATCGGGACCCACCGGCCGTCCTGCACCATGGACCACGACGTGTCCACGCACAGCGCGACCGCCGCGCGCGACCGCTGCTCGGTCTCGGTGACCTCGACGTCGACCACGTCCAGCGTGACCGGGCCGCCACCGCTGCGCAGCACCGCGTTGGTGACCGTGCGGGGCACGTTCCACGGCTCCGAGTCGCCGAACTGCCACGGCCGGGTGCTGCCGATGGGCTCACCGGCCGCGCCCGCCCGGTTGTTGTCCCGGTCGCCGCGCGGGGTGCGGACGCTGTCCACGACGCCGCGCAGCGCGGTCTCCCCCAAGCGCCGCAACGCTTTCGGGGTCAACCGGAGGTCGCCGTCCGGGCCGCGTTCGAGCAGGTTCTGCTGTCGCAGCTCCCGTTCCAACTCGGCCAGGCGACGGGCGTCGACGCCCGCCTCGGCCCCCAACTGCTGGACCAGCGACTCGACGTCGATGTCCTCCAGGCGCGCGCCGGGGTAGGACTGGCCCAGCTGCTCGGCCAGCGCGTCCAGGTCGGCCAGGTCGGACATCGCCTGCGCGCCCTCGCCGAGGCCCAACGGGTTCTGGCCGCGGAAGCGGGCCGAGCCCGTCCAGTCCTCGCCGGGGCGCAGGCCTTGCAGCAGCGAGTCCAACTGGGACAGCTGCTGCCCCACGCCGGAGTTGCCGAACGCCTGCTGCGACAGCTCCGCCAGTTCGGCGCGCTGCTCGTCGGTCATCGAGTTCATCATCCGCTGGGCGGCGGCCGACCTGGCGGCCAGCGCGTCGATCAGCTCGTCGACGTTGCGCGGGTTCTCCGGGAAGAACTCGCCGTGCTTGCGCATGAACTCGTCGAACCTGCGCGGGGTGTCCTCGTCGCCCGCCGCGTGCCCGGCCAGCAGCTCGTTGAGGTCCGACAGCATCTCCTGGATGCGCTGGACGTCGCCCTGGTCGACGTTGCCCATCGCCTCCTTCATGCCCTGGAAGCGCTGGTCCATCAACTCCCGGCCCAGCAGGTTCCGGATCTTCTCGTAGGACTCGCGGGCCTCGGAGGACCGCCAGTCGTACTCGGCCAGGTCGCGCACCGCCGCGGCGGTGCCCGGCGGCAGCGCGTCGAGCTGCGCCTCGCGGAACCGGGCGTCGTCGGTCGGCTCCGGGAACAGCGCCTTGCGCTCGGCGCTCAACGCCTCCGAGAGCAGGCGCTGGACCTCCTGCAACGTGCCGTCGAGGCGGTGGCGGCGCTGGATGTCCGACCGCTTCTTCCACAGCTTGGACATGAGGTCGTCCAGGCCGCGCGTGCCCTGGACGCCGCGGCGCAGCAGCTCGCGCAGCGCCGCGGCCGGGGACGAGCCCTCCATGACCTCGCGGCCCAGCTCGTCCATGGCCGCCCGCAGGTCCGTGGGCGGCGCCAACGGGTCCGGGCCGTCGACGTAGCGCCCGTAGCGGTATCCGCTCATCCGTACACCGATCGATCGTCGTCGCTGTCCTTGCCGATCTGGCGGGTCAGGTAGAGCGACTCCAGCGCCAGCTCGACGGCGGAGGCGATCTTGCCCACCGGGTCCTTCGGGCCGACGCCCAGGCGGGCCGCGACCTCGTGCAGGACCGGCAGCTCGGGCAGAGCCGCGAGCATGTCGCCCGCGTGCACCCGCTCGCCGGTGGCAACGGGGTGGCCGTCGGTGACCGCGTCCGCGAGCGACCGGAGGTTGAGCCCGGCGAACGTGGAGCGGGCGGTGTCGGCGATCGAGCGGCGCAGCAGGTGCGTGAGGATCTCGACCTCACGGCCCTCCTCGCCAGCCTCGAACTCCAGCTTGCCGCGCAGCACCTCGGGGACGGACTCGAGGTCGACCGGGCGGGCGACCGCGGGGGTCTCGCCGACCAGGGCCGAGCGGCGCAGCGCGGACGCGGCGACGGTCTCGGCGGCCGCGACGGCGAACCGGGCGGAGACGCCGGAGCGCTGGTCGATCGCGGACGACTCGCGCAGGTGGCGCACGAACCGGGCGACGACCTCGATCAGGTGGTCGCCGACCTCGGCGACCAGGTCGGCCTCCTGGCGGACCAGGTCGATCTCGTGGGAGATCTCCAACGGGTAGTGCGTGCGGATCTCGGCGCCGAACCGGTCCTTGAGCGGCGTGATGATCCGGCCGCGGTTGGTGTAGTCCTCGGGGTTCGCCGTGGCGACGAGCAGCACGTCCAGCGGCAGCCGCAGCGTGTAGCCGCGGACCTGGATGTCGCGCTCCTCCATCACGTTGAGCAGCGAGACCTGGATGCGCTCGGCGAGGTCGGGCAGCTCGTTGATGGCGATGATGCCGCGGTGCGAGCGCGGCAGGAGTCCGTAGTGGATGGTCTCGGGGTCGCCGAGGCTGCGGCCCTGCGCGACCTTGACCGGGTCCACGTCGCCGACGAGGTCGCCGACGGACGTGTCCGGCGTGGCGAGCTTCTCGGCGTAGCGCTGGTCGCGGTGCCGCCAGACGACGGGCAGCTCGTCGCCCAGCTCCTCGGCGCGGCGCTTGGACTCGGGCGAGATCGGGTCGAGCGGGTGCTCGCCCAGCTCGGAGCCCTCGATGACGGGGGTCCACTCGTCGAGCAGGCCGACCAGGGTGCGCAGGAGGCGGGTCTTGCCCTGGCCGCGCTCGCCGAGCAGCACGAAGTCGTGGCCGGCGAGCAGGGCGCGTTCGAGCTGCGGGACGACCGTGCGGTCGAAGCCCACGATGCCGGGCCACGGGTCCTTGCCCGCGCGCAGCGCGGCCAGCAGGTTCTCGCGGATCTCGGTCTTCACGCTGCGGGGCAGGTGGCCCGCGGCGCGGAGCTCACCCGCGGTACGGGGAAGTGCGGAGGAGACGGTCACCCGTTCGACGCTACGCACGTTTGCCGGAACGGTCGACGTGGAGCGACTCCAGCCTGGTCGCGGCCGTCCGTCCTCGTGGGACGGGAGGCCGTAGGGTCACACCTTCGTCACGGTGCCCGAACGGCCGCGCGAGAGCCGGGAGAATGCACCGAACCCCGGACAACGCACCAATTCGGACAACCAGGACATCGGAGCGTCAGGTGAGCGGCAGCGTCGACTTCAGGTGGTCACCGGAACCGGCGGACTGGGGTGACGCGCTGCGGTCGGCGGTGCCGATGTTCCGCTGGGCGCCCTGGTTCGCCGGGGTCGTCCTCGCGGGCTCGGTGGTCCTGCTGCTCAGCGGGTCCACAGCCGCCGGCCTGTTCGGCATCGCGGTGGCGGGCGTGGTCGCCGTGCTGATCCCGATCCAGGTGCGGATCGACTTCAGCGGCCACCCGCTGGCCGCGAACACCGTGACGGCCACCGCGGACGACCACTCGCTGCGGATGACCGTGGGCGAGGCGGCCCGCAGCGAACTGCCGTGGGCGCGCCTGCCCGCGTGGACGGAGACCCGGCGCGGGTTCATCCTGCGCACGCAGGACGGCGCCCGCGGCCCGATGTACGCCGTGCCCTACCGCGCCTTCGAGGACAACAACGCCCGGAACCGGTTCCGGGATCTGCTCGTCCGCCACGTGGGACCGGCCGCCTGAGGACGGAGCACCCCTTCCGAGGCACTAACCTTGGACAGCGTGTCTTGTGCGAGTGCGACGCTGGTCGTCTGGACCTCCGCGTGGCTGCATGGAGCAGCCGCGGCCGACGACGTCCTTGACGCCCTTCAAGTGTGGGCGGACCTGCACGAAGTGGTGGCCGACGACGACGGGACGGCCACCGCGCTCGACCTCCCCGGCCCGGACGAGGCCCCGGTCGGCCCGGCGCTGCTGCTGGCCTCGCTGAGGCGCGCGGGCACCCGCACGGGCAGGCTGGCCCTCCCCGTACCGGGTGACGTTCGCGGCCTCGGCGGCAAGGGCCCGCTCAGCACGTGCGCGCTGCGCGCGGGCGAGGCCGTGGTGCTGCCGGACACCGGCGTGGGGCTGGTGCCGAAGATCGTCGCCGACGGCGTGATGCGCTGGACCGTGTTCGACCTGCCGTCCGCGTCGGGCGCCGAGCACGTGCCCATCGGCGAGGCCGAGCACGGTCTGGCCAGCGCGATGCGCCAGGCCGCGACCGCGTTGGTGACGCTGGACGTGGCCAAGCACCGCCCGAACGTGCGCGAGGAGATCGCCGCGCTGTCCACGAAGCACTCGAAGCTGGAGTGGCCCGCGGGGATGCCGCCGCGGGCGGTCCGGGTGCTGCAACGGGCCGCGGAGGTCGCCGCGATCCTGGAGGTCGCGGGCACCGAGGCCCCCGGTGGGGCCAAGTCGGCGTCGGCCATGCAGGCCCGCGACGAGGCGCTGCGGCCGTTGTCGGACGCGGTGCGCCGGGCGCGCTGCGGCGCCGTGGAGGAGGCCGTGCGCGTGCTGTCGGACCAGGCGGCCGGGCTGCACTAGCCGGACTGTTGCAGAACGCGGACACAACGCGGACCGGGCGGGCGAATCGCGCGTCGACCATCGACGTGGTGACCTCGCTGCTGACCAGGACGACCGCTCCTGCCCACCGCCACGGCGGCCGGTACCTCACGGCCGCCGTGGCCTGCCTGTCCGCGCTCGGGCTGACCTGCGCCGTGTTCGTGTGGACGCCGGGCGGCCAGTCGTTCGACACCGCCCTGCTGCCGCTGTCCGAGCGCGGCGCGAGCTACGAGCAGGACACCGCGCTGCTGGGACCCGCCAAGGCCGTGCTCGCGTTCCTCGGCGACGAACTGCTGCTGGGGGTCGTGCTGCTCGCCGCCGTGCTGCTGAGCAGGCGGCTGTGGACGTCGGTGGCGGCCGTGGGCGTCGTGCTCGGCTCGCTGGGGACGGCCAGGGTGCTCAAGCAGGTCGTCGCGCGCCCGGACCTGGACGTGGTCGGCTCGTCGACGCACAACAGCTTCCCCAGCGGCCACGTCGCCGTGGTGACCGCGCTGGTGCTGGCGTTCCTGCTGGTCCTGCCCCCGGCGGCGCGCTGGTGGGTGCTGGTGCCTGGGGTCGCCTCGGTCGTGGTGGTCGGGGCCTCGACGATGATCACCGGGTGGCACCGGCTCAGCGACGTCGTGGGCGGCGCGCTGGTCGCCGTGGTGCTGTACTGCCTGGCCGCCGCCGCGCTGGCGGACGACCGGGCGTCCTCGGCCGCGCGCGACGATAGTTGACCTCATGTCACGGGTGTTGTTGATCGAGGACGACCACGCGGTGCGCGACGGGCTGCGGCTGGCGCTGACCAGGCAGGGCCACGTGGTGGACGCCGTGGAGACCGGCGAGGAGGGCCTGGAGCGGCTGGCCTCGTCGGAGGTGCTGGTCCTGGACCTGATGCTGCCGGGAATCGACGGGTTCGAGGTGTGCAGGCGGGTCCGCGCCGCGGGCGACCTGCCGATCATCATGCTGACCGCGCGCGACGACGACATGGACGTCGTGGCCGGGCTGGAGGCCGGGGCCGACGACTACGTGGTCAAACCCGTACGGCCGCGCGTGCTGGAGGCCCGCATCCGGGCCGTGCTGCGCCGCGGCGCCGCCGGGGAGGCCAGGTCCGGGCCGGAACGGCACGGGGCGCTGACCATCGACCGGGTCGGGCTGGTGGTGAGCAAGGACGGCTCGCCGGTCGCGCTCGCGCCCACCGAGCTGCGGCTGCTGCTGGAGCTGTCCGGCACGCCCGGCCGGGTGCTCAGCCGTCAGCAGCTGCTGGAGTCGGTGTGGGAGCACGGGTACCTGGGCGACTCGCGGATCGTCGACGCCTGCGTGCAGCGGCTGCGGTCGAAGATCGAGGACGACTCGGCCGCGCCGGTGTACGTGCAGACCCTGCGCGGCTTCGGCTACCGGTTCGGGCCGCTGTGACGTTCGGCCTGCGCACGCGGCTGGTGGTCGCGTTCGCGCTCGTCGGAGTGCTCGCCGCGATGGCGGTCGCGGGCGGCATGTACCTCAAGGCCCGCTCGGTCATCCTCCAGCAGGCGCAGGACGCCGCCGTGCTGGCGTTGACCGACGGGGTGACCGGGATCGTGCCGGTGGGCGCGCTGCCGCTCACGGCGCGGCAGCTGGAGCAGATCGCGTCCGGGCTCTCCGACCGCGACGACAGCGCCGTGGCCGTCTACGGCGACCTGAGCGCGGGCGGGCTCCCCCTCTCGGTGGTCACGCCGGAGCTGCGCGCCGCCGTGCACGGCGGGCACGTGGCGTGGCAGCGGGTGTCCGCGGGCGGGGTGACGCAGCTGGTCAGCGGGACGAGGACCGCCGTGCCGGGACTGGAGGTCTACACGCTGCGCAGCCTGGAGCCCGCCGCCGCGAGCATCTCGGCGCTGGCGACGATCGCGTGGCTGTACGGCGCCGCCGCGCTGGTCGTCGCGTTCGCGCTGGCGCTGCTGGCCGCGCGCAGCGTGCTGCGGCCGGTGCGGGAACTCGACGACGCCGCGCGGCGCATGGGGTCCGGCGACCTGGAGTCCCGGTTGGACGTTCGCGGCGCGGACGAGCTGGCGGGACTCGCGGTGACGTTCAACCACACCGCGGACGCGTTGGGCAGGCACGTGGACGACCTGCGGCGGATGGAGGCCGACGCGCGCCGGTTCGTGGCCGACGTGTCGCACGAGCTGCGCACCCCGCTGGCCGCGATGACGGCGGTGGCGGACGTGCTCGACGAGGAGGACCTGTCCACGGACGGGGCGCAGGCCGCCCGGATCGTCGGCCAGGAGACGCGCAACCTGACCAGGCTGGTGAACGACCTCATGGAGATCAGCAGGTTCGACTCCGGCGCCGCCGCGCTGGTGCTCGACGACGTCGACGTGTCCGCCGCCGCGCGGGCGTCGCTGCGCGCGCGGGGCTGGCTCGACTCCGTCGAGACCGACCTGCCGACCGGGGTCGTGGCGCGGGTGGACCCACGACGGCTCGACGTGGTCCTGGCGAACCTCGTCGGCAACGCCGTCCGCCACGGCGACTCCCCCGTCTCCGTGGCGTTGAGGGCCGAGCCCGGCTGGATCGTCGTCACGGTGGCCGACCGCGGGCCGGGCCTGCCACCGGAGGTGCTGCCGCAGGTGTTCGACCGCTTCTACAAGGCCGACTCGGCACGGGCGCGCTCCACGGGTAGCGGCTTGGGCCTCGCCATCGCCCGCGAGAACGCCCGCCTGCACGGCGGCACCCTCGTCGCGGAGAACCGCCCGGACGGCGGCGCGCTGTTCACGCTGCGCCTGCCGAACGCCGGGGGCGACCGGTGAGGCGCCTGCTGCTGGTGCCGGTCCTGCTGCTGCTC
This sequence comes from Umezawaea sp. NPDC059074, assembly GCF_042738955.1. Classification (NCBI taxonomy): domain Bacteria; kingdom Bacillati; phylum Actinomycetota; class Actinomycetes; order Pseudonocardiales; family Pseudonocardiaceae; genus Umezawaea; species Umezawaea sp. NPDC059074. The sequence goes on along the minus strand of NZ_JBHYHC010000088.1, from coordinate 22,785 downwards.
ACGAGCTGCGGCGTCCGCCCGAGCGAGGTGATCCTCGGCGGCCCCGCGCCAACGGCGACCACCACCGCCACCGTCTACCTGCTGCACGGCGGCGAACTCACCCCGGTCGTCCGCCCGAACCCGTCGTCCACCGACGTGCTGGCCCTGCTCGCGGCCGGTCCGACGACGGCGGAACGGGAACGGGGGTTCACCACCGAGGTGCCGCCCGGAACCACGTTCGAGGCCAGCGGGTCGACGGTGGCGGTCTCGGTCGACGTGACCGCGCTGTCGCCCGCAGCGGTGGACCAGATCGCGTGCACGGCGGCCGCCCCGATCACCCTGGTGAACGGCGGCCACACCAGCCTGGGCCCCCGGACGTGCCCCGTGGGCTAGTGCTTCGGCCTCTTCGCGGGTTCGCAGCACAGCGGGGCGCAGGGGGCGCCGTTGAGGGTGCAGCCCGCGCTCGGGAATGGCGAGAGCTTGCGCGGTTCGAGGTTCTCGGTGTGTTCGCGGACCAGTTCCAGGACCAGTTCGGCGAACCTGGGGTCGGCGTTGGGCGTGGCGGCGCGGGCGAAGGGCATGCCGAGTTCGGTGGCGCGGTCGCGGGCCTCGGTGTCGAGGTCCCACACGACCTCCAGGTGGTCGCTGACGAACCCGATGGGGCACACCAGGATTCCCGTCACGCCGTCCTTGTGCAGGGCTTCGACGTGGTCGACGATGTCCGGCTCCAGCCACGGGATCCGCGGCGGGCCGGAGCGGGACTGCCACACGACGTCGTAGGTGTCACGGCCCACGGCGTCGGCCACCAGGCGGGACGCCTCGGCGACCTGGCGGGAGTAGCGGTGGCCGCCCTCGGCGGGCGGGCCCGCGGCCTGGTCGGCCGACACGGGCACGGAGTGCGCGGTGAACACGAGCCGGTAGTCGGAGGGCAAGTCCACGGCGGCCGCGCGCACGGCGTCGGCGAAGGCGGCGACGAACAGCGGGTGGTCGAAGAACTGGCGGAGCTTCACCAGGTCGGGGGCGTCCGGCACGGCCTCTCGGGCGCGCAGGACGTCCTCGTCGTACTGGCGGCAGGCCGAGTAGCCGCCGTAGGCGCTGGTGGGGAACACGAGCGCGCGGCGCACGCCGTCGCGCTTCATCTCGGCGAGGGTGTCCTCGACCATCGGGTGCCAGTTGCGGTTGCCGAAGTAGACCGGAAGGTCCAGCCCGGCGGCGCGGACGGCGTCGATGGCGGCGAGGTTCAGGGCGTTGATCGGGGAGACGCCGCCGAAGTGCTGGTAGTGCGCCTCGACCTCGTCCAGCCGTTCGGGTGGCACACCACGGCCCCTGGTGACGTTTTCCAGGAAGGGACGGACGTCCGCTGGTCCTTCCGGGCCTCCGAACGACAACCAGAGCAGCGCGTCGTAACTCACCGCTACATCCTGGCCCCGTGGCCGGAGGACCGCACAACCGGGTCGACGTGCTGATGATCACGTCGACCCGGTCGGGTGGGACCTAGAGGCCCAGGAAGTGCACGCCGCCGTCGACGAACACCATCGAGCCGGTGGTCGCGGGGAACCAGTCGGACAGCAGGCCGCACACGGACTGCGCGACCGGCGTCGGGTCGTCGACGTTCCAGCCGAGCGGGGCCTTCTCGGCCCACATGGCCTCGAGGTCCACGAAGCCGGGGATGGACTTGGCGGCCATCGTCCGCACCGGGCCCGCGGACACGAGGTTGACGCGGACGCCGTGCTCGCCGAGGTCGCGGGCGAGGTACCGGTTGATCGACTCGAACGCCGCCTTGGCCGGGCCCATCCAGTTGTAGGCGGGCCACACCTGGCGGGCGTCGAAGTCGAGGCCGACGATCGAGCTGCCGCGGGTCAGGAGCGGCAGCGCGGCGGCGGCCAGCGCCTTGTACGAGTACGCGGACACGTGCATCGCCGTGGCCACGTCCTCCCACGGCGCGTCCATGAACGGCGCGCCCAGGCAGCTCGGCGGCGCGTAGCCGACGGCGTGGACGAGCCCGTCGAGGCCGTCCACGTGCTCGCGCACCCGGTCGGCCAGCGTGTCGAGGTGCTCCTGGTTCTGCACGTCGAGCTCCACGACCGGCGCCGGGTTCGGCAGCCGCTTCGCGATGCGCTCGACCAGGCTCATCCGGCCGAAGCCGGTGAGCACGACCTGCGCGCCCTGCTCCTGCGCGACCTTGGCCACGTGGAAGGCGATCGACGCGTCGGTGATCACCCCGGTGATCAGCAGTCGCTTGCCTTCGAGCAGTCCCGTCACTTACTTCCTCCGTAAACGTGGTTGTACAAGATCAGTGGCCCATGCCGAGGCCGCCGTCGACCGGGATCACCGCGCCGGTGATGTACCCGGCGGCGTCGGAGGCCAGGAACGCCACGGTGGCGGCGATCTCCTCGGGCGTGGCGAACCGGTTCGCGGGCACCGAGCCGAGGATCTGCTTCTTGCGGTCGTCGGTGAGCTTGTCGGTCATGTCCGTGGTCACGAAGCCGGGCGCGACCACGTTCGCGGTGATGTTGCGCGAGCCCAGCTCGCGGGCGATCGACCGGGCCATGCCGACGAGCCCTGCCTTGCTGGCCGCGTAGTTGACCTGGCCGGGGCCGCCGAGCAGGCCCACGACCGAGGAGATGAACACGATCCGGCCGTAGCGCTTGCGCAGCATCCCCTTGGACGCGCGCTGCACGACCCGGAACGCGCCGGTCAAGTTGGCGTCGAGCACGCGCTCGAACTGGTCGTCGCTCATCCGCAGCAGGAGCGTGTCGTCGGTGATGCCCGCGTTCGCGACGAGCACCTCGACCGGCCCCTGGTGCGCCTCGATCTCGGCCAGCGCGGCGGTGATCTCGTCGCCGTTCGTCACGTCGCACTTGACGCCGAACAGGCCTTCGGGGGCGCCGGAGCCGCGGTGCGTCACGGCGACCTTGTCACCCTGCGCGGCGAAGGCCTGCGCGATTGCCAGGCCGATACCCCTGTTGCCCCCGGTGACCAGAACGGACCTCGACACGGTGCTCCCATCGCTGCTGGTTGATGGGCGCGAGGCTATCCGTTACCCCCGAGTACCCCGGCATCGGCGGACCCGGATCACAATCGTCCGGGTGAGCGAACTATCCGATCGGTTGCGCGCCGAGGTCTCCGGCGACGTGCTGACCAACTCGTCGTCCCGCGCCGTCTACTCGACCGACGCCTCCAACTTCCGCCACGTCCCGGCGGTCGTCGTGCGGCCCAGGACGGTCGACGACGTGCTGGCGGCGGTCGCGCTGGCGGTCGAGCACGGCGTGCCGGTCACGAACCGGGGCGCGGGGACCAGCATCGCGGGCAACTCGGCGGGGCCCGGCGTGGTGCTGGACTTCGCCCGGTACCTCGACCGGGTCGTGGAGGTCGACCCGGACCGGCGGCTGGCCGTGGTCCAGCCGGGGGTGGTGCTGGACCGGCTGAACGCGGCGGCGGCCCCGCACGGGCTGCTGTTCGGGCCGGACCCGTCGACGCACTCGCGGTGCACGCTGGGCGGGATGATCGGCAACAACGCGTGCGGCGCTCACTCTGTCGCGTGGGGCAAGACCAGCGAGAACGTCGAGGCGCTCGACGTGCTGCTGCCGGACGGGACGCGGTTCGACACGCGCACGCCGCCCGCGCTGCCGCTCCCGGCCGTCGACCCGGCGTGGTTCCCGGCACTGGGCCGCCGGGTGTCCGGGTACGCGCTGGACGCCCTGCCCGACCTCACGCGGGCGCTGGTGGGCACCGAGGGCACCTGCGTGACGGTGCTGGGCGCGACCGTGAAGCTGGTCGAGGCGCCGGAGCAGCGGGTGCTGGCCGTGCTCGGGTTCGCGAACACCTACGACGCCGCCGACAACGTGATGGCGCTGCGCGAGTACGACGTGCTGGCGCTGGAGGGCATCGACGCGGGCATGGTCGCCGTCGTGAAGCAGCGCACCCCCGACTCCCCCGCGCTCGCGCTGCTGCCGCCCGGCGCGAGCTGGCTGTACGTCGAGTGCCGCGACGAGGAGACCGCGCAGCGGGTGGCGTCGATCGCGCCGAACTCCGTCGTGGTGACCTCGCCCGCGCGGCAGCGGCTGCTGTGGCGGATCCGCGAGGACGGCGCGGGGCTGGCGACCCGGATGGCCGACGGCACCGAGGCGTGGTCGGGCTGGGAGGACGCCGCCGTGCCGCCGGAGCGGCTGGGGAGGTACCTGCGCGAGTTCGACGCCCTGCTCGCCGGGCACGGGCGGCGCGGCCTGACCTACGGGCACTACGGCGAGGGCTGCGTGCACGTGCGGATCGACTTCGACTTCGCGTCGGGCTACCGGGCGTTCCTGGAGGAGGCGGCCGACCTCGTCGTCTCGCACGGCGGCTCGATCTCCGGCGAGCACGGCGACGGCCAGGCCCGGTCGGAGCTGCTGGCGCGGATGTACCCGCCGGAGGCGCTGAAGGCGTTCGGGAGGTTCAAGGCCGCGTTCGACCCCCGCAACCTGATGAACCCCGGCCGGATCGTGGACCCCGCGCCGCTGGACGCGGACCTGCGCGTGCTCGTCGCGCCCGCCCGCATCCCGACCCGCACGGCGCTCGCGCTGCACGCCGACGGCGGCGACATGGCCGCCGCGACCCGGCGGTGCGTCGGCGTCGGCAAGTGCCTCAACCACAGCGGCGGCGTGATGTGCCCGAGCTACCGCGTGACCCGCGAGGAGCGGCACTCGACGCGCGGGCGGGCGCGGCTGCTGTTCGAGATGCTCAACGGCGACGTGGTGGAGGACGGGTGGAAGTCCACCGAGGTCCGCGACGCGCTGGACCTGTGCCTGGGCTGCAAGGGGTGCAAGCGCGACTGCCCGGTGGACGTGGACATGGCCACCTACAAGGCCGAGTTCCTGCACCAGCACTACAAAGGTCGGGTGCGGCCGTTGGCGCACTACTCGATGGGCTGGCTGCCGCTGTGGCTGCGGCTCGGGCTGGTCAACCGGCTGACCTCCCGGTTCCCGAGGCTCGCGGGCCTGGCCCCGGAACGCCGGATGCCGGTCGTGGCGAAGAGGTCCTTCCGGGCCACGTTCCGGTCCCGGAAGACCGACGGCCCGAAGGCGCTGCTGTTCACCGACACGTTCACCAACCACTTCGAGCCGTCGATCGGCCACGACGCGGCGGCCGTGCTCACCCACCTGGGGCAGCGGGTGGAGATCCCGAGCCGCACCGTCTGCTGTGGACTGACGTGGCTGTCGACCGGCCAGCTCGGGATCGCCCGCCGGGTGCTGCGCCGCACCGCCCGGATCCTGCGCAAGCACACCAGGGCCGGGACCCCGGTCGTGGGCCTGGAGCCGAGCTGCACCGCGTTCCTCCGGGGCGACGCGCTGGAACTGGCGGGCGACGACCCGAACGTGGTCGCGCTGGCCGCCGCGACCCGGACGTTCGCCGAGCACGTGGCCCCGTCGTTGGACGGGGTGCCCGGCGACGGGAAGGCCATCGTGCAGACGCACTGCCACCAGTACGCCGAGCTGGGCTTCGACGCCGACCGCGAACTGCTGGCGAAGTCCGGGGTGGCCGCGGAGGTGCTCGACGCCGGGTGCTGCGGCCTCGCGGGCAACTTCGGTTTCGAGCGCGGGCACTACGAGGTGTCGATGGCCGTGGCCGAGCAGGCGCTGCTCCCGGCCGTGCGGGCGGCCGACGCGGACACCGCCGTCGTGGCGGACGGGTTCAGCTGCCGCACGCAGGTGCGCGAGGGCAGCGACGTCGAACCGGTGCACTCGGCCACCGTCGTCGCACGGGCACTGGGGCTGCGCGACTGACCTCTGTCACAAAAGCCCGCCCGGTGTCGTCTTCCTGTCGTGGCCCCCGGTCCGGGGGCTGCGGCACACTGGAGAGGCGGATCGACGCCGGGGGGTGCGTCCACCCTTCCGGCCGCCGCGGTCCGGACTTGGGGGTACGGGTCATGAAGATCGCCACCGCCGCCGACGAGCGCTACCACCTCGCGGGCGGCGTCCGAAAACAGCTCAACAAGGTCTTCCCGACGCACTGGTCGTTCCTGCTGGGCGAGGTCGCCCTCTACAGCTTCGTCGTGCTGCTGCTCTCGGGCGTCTACCTGGCGCTCTTCTTCGACCCGTCGATGGAGGAGGTCGTCTACGACGGGTCGTTCACGAACCTGCGCGGCATGGAGATGTCCCGCGCGTTCGCCTCGACGCTGGACCTCTCGTTCGAGGTGCGCGGCGGGCTGTTCGTCCGCCAGGTGCACCACTGGGCGGCGCTGCTGTTCATGGCGGCGATCGTCGTGCACCTGCTGCGGGTGTTCTTCACCGGCGCGTTCCGCCGTCCGCGCGAGCTGAACTGGGTCATCGGCGTCGCGATGTTCCTGCTCGGCTGTCTGGAGGGCCTGTTCGGCTACTCGCTGCCCGACGACCTGCTGTCCGGCGCGGGCCTGCGGATCACGGCGTCGCTGCTGCTGTCGATCCCGGTCATCGGCACGTGGATCCACTGGGGGTTGTTCGGCGGCGAGTTCCCCGGCACGGAGGTGCTGCCGCGGCTGTACGCGCTGCACGTGCTGGTGATCCCGGCGGTCCTGCTCGGGCTCATCGCGGTGCACCTGACGCTGGTCTGGTACCAGAAGCACACGCAGTTCCCCGGTGTCGGCCGCAAGGAGACCAACGTCGTCGGCGTGCGGATCCTGCCGGTGTTCATGATCAAGAGCGGTGTGTTCCTCGCGGTGGTCGTCGGCGTGTGCGCGATCATGGGCGGGCTGTTCCAGATCAACCCCGTGTGGAACTTCGGGCCGTTCAACGCGGGCCAGGTGTCGGCGGGCACGGTGCCCGACTGGTACATGGCGTGGACCGACGGCCTGCTGCGGCTGTGGCCCGCGTGGGAGGTCTACCTCGGCGACCACACGATCCCGGCGGCGTTCTTCCCGTTCCTGGCGGGGCTGCCGCTGCTGACCGGGCTCGCGGCGTGCTACCCATGGATCGAGCGGCGGCTCAGCGGCGACCGCGCCCACCACAACCTGCTGCAACGGCCGCGCGACGTGCCGGTGCGCACGTCGTTGGGAGCGATGGCGCTGGCGTACTTCTTCGTGGCGCTGCTGTCCGCCGCGAACGACGTGATCGCGCACGCGTTCGACGTCTCGCTCAACGCGGCGGTGTGGGCGGGCAGGCTCGGGCTGCTGCTGGTGCCGCCGCTGGCGTACTTCGTGACCTACCGGCTGTGCCTGGGGCTCCAGCACTCCGACCGCGCGGTGCTGGAGCACGGGATCGAGACGGGGATCGTGAAACGCCTGCCGCACGGGGCGTTCATCGAGGTGCACCAGCCGCTCGCCGACCGCCCGCTGGCCTACCAGGGCGCGCCGGTGCCGAAGAAGATGAACCGGCTCGGGTCCGCCGGATCACCGGCGCCCGGCTCGTTCTTCACCCCCGACCCGAGGGAGCTGGAGCGGTAACGTCCACTGTGGACGACGAGAGTCGTTGTCCGGCACACGATCAGGTGCACTTCCCGTGGTGGTTGGGGAAGCGCGCGGGCGCTCTGCGAGCATGGTTCCGATGATCGAGAGCCGCCCCCGAAGAAACCACCTCCGCTCCGTGCCGCCCGTCGTGGCCGATCCGGTGAACTCCTTGCTGCACCTGGACTCCAGCCATTCGGGCAATTCGGTCAGCAGGCACCTGACGTCGTTGTACGCGGACACCTGGCGCGAGCTGCACGGCTCGGCCGGGTACCGGCACCGGGACGTGGCGGGCGACCCGGTGCCGCTGATCGGCCCGGCGTACTGCGCCCTCGCCCGGCGGCTGGAGACGCAGCCGCGGCCGGTCCCGCTGAACCGGGTGGACTCGCTGGTCTCGAACACCGCGGAGAAGCACGAGTGGGCGCTGACGAGGCCGCTGGTGGAGGACCTGCTCGCCGCGGACACCGTGCTGCTCGGCGTTCCGGTGTACAACTTCTCGCTGCCCGCCTCGCTGAAGGCGTGGATCGACCGCGTGACGGTGCCCGGCGTGTTCGTCGACCCGGACACCGAGGACAGCCTGCTGCGCGGCACCGAGGTCGTCGTGGTGACCGCGCGGGGTGGACGGCACCGGCCGGGCTTCGACTTCCAGGAGCCGTACCTGCGCGCGTACTTCGGCGACCTCGGCGTGCCCGAGGCGAACCTCCGGTTCGTGCACGCCGAGATGACCCGCGCCCCGGACAGCGCGCGCCCGTCCCGTTTCCAGGCGTTGGGCGCGGAGTCGCTGGCCGCGGCGCGGGTCGCGGTGACCGAGCTGGCGGGCCGCACCGGTCAGGCCTTCGCCTCCTCCAGCGTCGAGTCCTTCGACGTCTCGCGCATCGAGCCGTAGACGAGCAGCGAGACCAGCACGCACCCCGAGACGTACCAGTAGAACCACGACTCGTGCCCCGCCGACTTCAGCCCGAGCGCCACGTACTCCGCCGTGCCGCCGAAGATCGCGACGGTGAGCGCGTACGGCAGCCCGACCCCCAGCGCCCGGATGCGCGTCGGGAACAGCTCGGCCTTCACGATCGCGTTGATCGACGTGTACCCGGTCACGACCACCAGCCCGGCCAGCATGAGCAGGAACGCGGGCACGGCCTCGCTGGTGGACGCCAGCGTCGTCAGCAGCGGCACCGTCCCGACCGCGCCGAGCACGCCGAACCCGAGCAGCAGCGGCCGTCGTCCGATCCGGTCGGACAGCCCGCCCGCGAGCGGCTGGATCACCACGAACACCAGCAGCGCCAGGAAGTTGATCCAGCTGACCGTCGCCGCGTCGATGCCGCTGGTGTTGATCATGAACTTCTGCAGGTACGTCGTGTAGGTGTAGAACGCCACCGTCCCGCCGAGCGTCAGCCCGACGACCAGCAGGCACTCCTTGGGGTACTGGAGCAGCGCCCGCAACGACCCGCGCGTCTCGGCCGTCCGGCCCTCACGCTGGAAGCTCTCGGACTCGTCCATGCTGCGCCGCAACCACATCACGACGAGCGCCCCGGCGGCCCCGACCACGAACGCGATCCGCCACCCCCACGACTGCATCTCCTGCTTGGACAGCACCTGCTGCAACACGATCTGCACGCCCAGCGCCAACAACTGGCCCGCCGTCAACGTGACGTACTGGAAGCTCGAGTAGAACCCCCGCCTCCCCTTCGACGCCACCTCGGACAGGTAGGTCGCCGACGTGGAGTACTCCCCGCCCACCGAGAGCCCCTGGAGGAGCCGCGCCGTCACGAGCAGGATCGGCGCCGCCACCCCGATCGTCGCGAACGACGGCGTGAGCGCGATCATCAACGACCCCAACGCCATCAGCGACACCGACAGCGTCAACGCCGCCCGCCGCCCGTGCCGATCCGCGTAGCGGCCAAGCAGCCACCCGCCCAACGGCCGCATCAGGAACCCGACCGCGAACACCGCCGCGGTGTTCAACAACTGCGCGGTCTGATCCCCCTTCGGGAAGAACGCCGCCGCGAAGTAGATGCTGAAAGCCGTGTACGCGTACCAGTCGTACCACTCGATCAGATTCCCGATCGACCCGCGCAGAACATTGGCGACGACCCGCCGCTCCGACGTCCCGCGCACTGCCTCGACTGCCATAGTCGCCTCCCGGTGTGATCACCCACACCATCCGGGCGCCGACAGGACCACGACAAGGCACGTCGGGACTTCTTTGCAGTCCCTTAGGACGATGTCAGTCACCGGAATCCTCACGGAGTACTCGATCGGCGGCGTATACGACGTGGCGGTCGCCGAAGGCCGGTTCACTCCGACTCGGCCGCGCCACGGCACGGCACGGCACACCGGATCATGTAGCCGGTTTCTCGCCGGGCTTCGAGCACGTACACCTGACGGACGGACAGCCGTAGGCACAGACGAGCACTCACGTCGTGTGGAGCGCTGTCATGCCGATTGTCGCGTCGTCGCAGCGTACGCATGTGCCCACGAGCGCAGGGTTCCTGCGGCATGTTCTCGACATGTCCAGGTTCCGGCTGCGGACTTTCACCCTGTCAGGCAGATGAGCGCGTCCGCAGCGAGTAGTCGCACCTCGCACCAGTCACTGTCACCGAACCAGGCCGCATCCGAAGTCGTGGTGCCTTGGCGATCCGACACGGCGACGACCGCCGCCACGACCTCCCGGACCACGTCGGCCTCCTGGCTGTTGCGGAGAATCGTCCCGATTGACGCGGCCGGGTCCACCAGATCCCACGCAGTGTCATCGACCAACCCGTGGACAGCGTTGATGAGGTCGGACCATCGAGTACCTCGATCCCCACCGTCCAAAACCGGAGGCTCTGCTGCGAGCGTCCTGAGTGCGGAGAGCACATCCTCACGCCGCCCAGGCCATCCGACATCCACGAGCCCATGGTGGCAGACATCATCATGAGTCCCCACGTGCTTTTCCAGCAGGCGTAACGTCCTCTCATGCCGCGAAGCGCGTGCTCAGCTGAGATCTCGTGTGGGGTCACTACCGACGGCAGTGGGCCGACAACCCTGCCACAGGTCCCCTCAACCGCAAGCAACACATGCGATTCCGCGTCGATGCGGACACGCACCACAACGAAGTCGGTACTGAACCACGAGACCCGGCCCGGCCGCAGCACGAATCGTCGACGAGAGACAACTGGCCCGACACCGCTCAGAACAGCGTCGCGGGCTCGACCGGCTCGGGCTCGGGCAGTGCTTCGAGGTCGGGCACCAGTTCCCGCACGTCGTCGTGGAACCGGCGGGCGAGCGCGGGCGCGCAGTCGTTGTCGGGGGTGTGCAGGAAGACCGTCGGCGACCGGCCCTCGTGCAGCCAGTCCGCGACCACCTCGGTCCACGGCCGCCAGCCCTCGACCGTCTCCTCGACGGAGTCCCGGCCCAGGTAGCGGACGACCGGCTGGTCGGTCAGCGCCCGCGTCCGCCGCGGCAGCCGCGGTTTCTTGCCCCAGGCCTCCTGCTCGGCCTCGCTCGTCGGCGGGTTCTCGAAGAACACCGTGGTGTCGAACGGCACCCACTCGGCGTCCGCGTCGGCCAGCGCCCCCTCCAGTAGCGACGTCGAGCGCGCGTCGGTGAAGAACGCGGGGTGGCGCACCTCCACGGCGCGACGGCGGTCGACGGGGAGTCTGCGCAGGAAGCGACCGAGCGCGTCGACGTCCGAAGGGCCGAACGAGCCGGGCAGTTGCGTCCACAGGACGGCCCGTTCGCCGAGGGGTTCCATCGCGTCCAGGAACGCCCGCATCTCGGTCTCGACCCCGACGAACCGGCGCTCGTGCGTGACGACCTTGGGCAGCTTGACCACGAACCGGAAGTCAGAGCCGGTCTGCTGCGCCCACTTCACGACGGTGTTCCGGGCGGGAGTCGCGTAGAACGTGGTGTTGCCCTCGACCGCGTTGCACCAGCCCGCGTAGGCCCGCAGGGCCTCCCCGGCGGGCAGCGGCCGCGGCAGGAACCGCCCCGGCCACGCCTTGTGGTTCCACATCGCGCACCCGACGTGCAGACGTGCCACGCCGTCAGCTCCCCTCGACGCGCTCGGCCAGCGACACGACGATCCCCTCGGGCCCGCGGACATACGCCATGCGCCACACGCCCTCGTACTCGCCGATGCCGCCCACCAGGCCGTACCCGAGCGCCGCGGCGTGGTCGACGGCGGCGCGCAGGTCGTGGACCTCGAAGGCAACGTTGCGCAGCCCCAGTTCGTTGGCGGGTGCGGCGGGCGACCCCGGCAGGTGGTCGGGACGGGTGAAGCTGGAGAGTTCCAGCGTCGTGCCACCGCCGGGCGGGCGGAGCATGACGATCTCGGTTCGGGCGTCCGTCATGCCGATCACCGTGTCCAAGAACTCGCCCTCGACGGCCATCCGCGGATCGGCCTCCAGACCGAGGGCGACGAAGAACGCCGTCGCGGCGTCGAGGTCGGCGACGGTGATGCCGACGTGGTCGAAACGCCTGATGAACGTCACGGGGTCCCCTTTCTGCGAGATCGTCATTCTGCCGCAGACTGGGGGCATGACGATCCCGTTGATCATCGACACCGACCCCGGCGTGGACGACGCCTTCGCGCTGGCGCTGGCGGCGCGCAGCCCCGAGGTGGACCTGCTGGGCGTCACGACCGTGTTCGGCAACGTGTCGATCGACCACACGACCCGCAACGCCCGGCGCCTCCTCGCGCTCCTGGGCAGCGACTCCCCCGTGGCCAGGGGCGCGGACCGGGCGCTGGGCGACGTCAGCAGGCCGGACGCGCGGCACGTGCACGGTGACGACGGCCTGTCGGGCAAGGCGTTCACGCTGCCCGAGGACGACCGGATCGACGCCCGCGACGCCGTGGAGTTCCTCCGCGACACGATCGACAGCAGCCCGACCCCGGTCACGATCGCGGCGATCGGCCCGCTCACGAACATCGCCCGCCTGCTCGACACGCACGCGGGCCGCGTCGGCAGGCTCGTCGTCATGGGCGGCGGCCTGACGGGCGGCAACGTCACGCCCCACGCGGAGTTCAACATCTGGAGCGACGCCGAGGCCGCCCACCGCGTGTTCGCCGAACGCCCCGTCCTGGTGCCGATCGACCTCACCCGCCGGTGCGCCGTGGACGGCGCGTGGCTGGAGTCGCTGACCGGCCGGATCGGCACCACCCTGGCAGGCCTGACGACCCGCTACCGCGAGTTCTACCTGGAGGCGAACGGCATCGACGGCATCCTCGTCCACGACGCCGTTGCCGTCGCCGAGGCGATCAATCCGGGCATCCTGACCACCCGCCCTCACCTGCTCGCCGTGGACACCGCGAACGGCGACACCCACGGCGCGATCGTGCCCGGCACCCACCCGGTGGACGTCGCCGAGGACACCGACGTCGAAGCCCTGCGCGCCTTCCTCCACGAGCGGCTGAGCGGCTCCTAGAGCCGGGGCAGGTACGCGGCGACCTCGGCGATGGCGTCCAACGTGTCGTGGTCGAACCCGCTCCCGACGGCGTTCTCGGCCTCGGCCACGGTGACCGACCTACCATCGCGGTCGCTGCCGTACCGCAACCCGGTGAACTCGACGTCGGCCAACTCCAGCACCGGGGCCCCCAACGGCCGGATGTCGCCACTCCCCTGCCGCCCCATCAGCGCCTCGAAGTCCCGCGCGTCCCCAGCCGTGCCCAACCCGACCCACACCACCGAGACGACAGCGGTGTTGCCCGCCTCGTCAACGATGGCGAACATCATCCGTTCCAGCGAAGAGCAGCGCGTGCGGGTGAAGAACTCCCGCACCTCCCCGAACGAAGCCGCCACGCACTCGACCTGCTGCCGAACGCTCTGCCGCACCTGCCGAAGCCCCATCCGCTGCCAGGCCCCGTGGTTGTCCCCTTTCCGAGCCGCCTTCTGCCCCTCGGCCTTCCGAGCCCGCAACTGCACGGACACCTCAGTGCCCGCGACCTCCCCGGCCACGGCCCCACCACTCAGCGACACGGCCCCACCGGCGGACGCGAACACACCCAGTGCCACCACACCCGCGACGACCGCCCCCGTGCCCTTGTTCTTGATGAACACAGGTTTCCCGTTGATGGTTTTCCACCCCATGACGACACCCCCTTGTGGACAGAGAAGCACCGAAAGATCGCCGACAACGCGCAGAAATGCGGCTTTCGGGGGTTTTCCGACCAAGGTCGACACGGCCGGATGCCCCGTTCCCGTAGTCCGGAACTTGGGCCGATGGGACCAGCCGAAGGTGTTTCGTGGTCGATATGTTCGGTTCCCTGGGGGGATTTCGTCGCTTTCGGCTCGCCGCCGCCACCGTCTGCTGGGCGCCTCCCAGTCGCGCATCCGGGTGGGTGTGCTTCCTGGAGGGAGAGGTGGCTGGTGCGATCCACACGATGGCACGGCAGGCGGTGGGGCGTCTCGCTCGTCGCTTTCGGTTTGGTGGTGGGGTCCGCGCACGTGGCCGTGGCCGCGCCGGGCGGGTCCGCGAAGGGGTTCGTCACGCGGGAGGTCGGGTCCGTCACGTTGATCACCGGTGACCGGGTGGTCGCCGGGCAGGGAGCCGGGGCGATCACGCCCGGTCCGGGGCGGGAGAAGGTGGTCTTCTCCACGTACACCGCGCGCGGGCACCAGTACGTGGTGCCGCGGGACGTCGCGCCGCTGTTGGCGTCCGGCAAGGTGGACCGCAGGCTGTTCGACGTCACGGAGTTGATCGCGTCGCGCTACGACGACGCGCACCGCGACACCCTGCCGTTGATCATCACGCCCGCGCGGGGGTCGTTCACCGCGACGACCGTGGCCAAGGCGACGACGGCGACGTCGTGGCAAGCGCTTACCGCCGGGGACTTCGGCACGATCTGGCTGGACGGCCTGCGGCAGCCCACGTTGGACCGGAGCGTGCCGCAGATCGGCGCCCCGACCGCGTGGCAGGCCGGGTACACGGGCACGGGCGTGAAGGTCGCCGTGCTGGACACCGGTGTCGACGCCAAGCACCCGGACCTGGTCGGGCGCGAACTGGTCGAGAAGAACTTCACCGAGGACCCGGACAACACCGACCTGGTCGGGCACGGCACGCACGTCGCCGCCACCATCGCCAGCACCAACGCCAAGTACCGCGGTGTCGCCCCCGACGCGAAGATCCTCGACGGCAAGGTGTGCATGACGTTCGGCTGCGCCGAGTCGTGGATCCTCGACGGCATGACCTGGGCCGCCGAGCAGGGGGCCGACGTGGTCAACATGAGCCTCGGCGGCGGCGACTCCCCGGAGATCGACCCGCTCGAAGCGGCCGTGAACACGCTGTCCGCCCAGTACGGCACGCTGTTCGTGATCGCCGCGGGCAACGCGGGCGGTACCGAGACCGTCGGTTCGCCGGGCAGCGCGGACGCCGCTCTCACGGTCGGCGCGGTCGACCGCGAGGACGGCATCGCGCCGTTCTCCAGCCGCGGTCCACGCACCGGCGACGGCGCGGTCAAGCCCGACATCAACGCGCCGGGCGTGGACATCGTGGCCGCGAAGTCGTCCACGGGCTCGATCGGCACCCCGGCCGGTGACGGGTACGTGTCCATGTCGGGCACGTCCATGGCGACCCCGCACGTCGCGGGCGCGGCGGCGTTGATCAAGCAGCAGCACCCGACGTGGACCGGTGCGCAGGTCAAGGCGGCGCTGGTCGCGTCGGCGAAGCCGAACCCCGCGCTGACCGCGTACGACCAGGGCGCGGGCCGGGTCGACCTGACCAGGGCGATCACCCAGACGGTGACCACCGAACCGGCCACCGTCGGGCTCGGGCTCCAGCAGTGGCCGCACGACGACGACGTGCCGGTCACCAAGGACGTCACCTACCGCAACGCGGGAACGACGGCCGTGACGCTGGACCTGGCGCTCGACGTCAAGGGTCCGGACGGCAAGCCCACCAGCGTGTTCTCGGTGAGCCAGGAGACGGTCACGGTCCCCGCGGGCGGCGAGGCGAAGGTGTCCGTCACCGGCGACACCAGGGCGGGCACGGTCGACGGCGGCTACTCCGGCTCGCTCGTCGCCACCTCGGGCACGACCGCGGTCCGCACCCCCGTCGGCGTCGTCCGCGAGGCCGAGAGCTACCAGCTCACGCTGAACTACACCGGCGAGGACGGCGCACCGTCGTCCACGTACTCGACGTTCCTGTTCGGACTCGACAGCGGCACGGTCCACTTCCCGTTCGACGGGGACGGTTCCGCGACGCTGCGGGTGAAGAAGGGCCGGTACTACGGCTCGACGGTCCTCCAGACCGGCGACCGCGTCGCCGTACTGGCGAGCCCGGAACTGGACATCACCGAGGACACCACCGTCGACCTCGACGCACGGCTCGCGAAGCCGATCGCGGTGTCCCTGCCGGACCCCGCGGCGACGCCCGACTTCGGTGACGTCAGCGAGTCGCGGACGGTCGACGGCGTCGGCGTGTTCGGGTCGACGGGCTTCCGCGGCGGTTTCGGCGGCAAGACCTCGATCGCCAACGTCGGCCCGGCGGTGACCACCGGCGAGTACCGGGCGATCATCGGCGCGCACTGGACCGGGACGCCGGTGAACGGCACACCGGTCCGCTACCGGTCCGGGAAAGCGTTCCAGGGCAAGGCTCCCACCGGCTACACCCACGTGCTGGCCAAGCGGGACTTCGCCGAGGTCCGGACACGGGTCGGCCCGTCCACACCGGGTCGGGCGGCCACGCTCGGGTACGCGGCCGTCGGCCCCGAGGGCGCGGGCGGCGGGTGGGCGACCCCGGTCGCCGCGCCGGGCGAGGTGGTCGACCGGCTCGCGGGCGACGGCGTCCAGTGGCGCGGGTCGTTCCGGGTGACCGACGAGAGCAACCCGGACTCGGCGTTCGACACCCTCCTGTACAGCGGGCCCAAGGCATACACGCCGGGCAGGCAGTACCGGGAAACGCTGAACACGGCGGTGTTCGGGCCCGTGCTCCAGCCGAACGGGTACCACCTGGCCAGAGCGGAGGACACGCTCTACGTCGACGTGGCGCTGTTCGGCGACAACTCGGGCAACCGCGGCTACTCGGCGTTCGACACCGCCCGCACCACGCTGTTCCGCGAGGGCGTGAAGGTCGGCGAGACCGCGTCCGACGCCTACGGCCAGTTCCCCGTCCCCGCGGCGAGGAGCGCGTACCGGTTGGAGACCGAGGTGACCCGCAGCAAGGTCTCCGACGTGTCCACGAGGGTGAGCGCCGCGTGGACGTTCCGCTCGGCGCACGCCGGCGCCGAGGCGCTGGAACCGTTGCCGCTGACGCTGATCCGCTTCCAGCCGAAGCTCGACGCCGCGAACACCGCGCCCGCGGGCAGGCCGCTCCGGGTGCCGCTGGTCGTGCAGCAGAACCCCGGCGCCGACAACGGTCGCGTCGGGCGGATCTCGGTCGACGCGTCGTTCGACGACGGGAAGACCTGGCGGCGTGTGCCGGTCGTGGGTGACTCGGCGCTGGTGCCCGGTGGCCCGGCGGGCGGCTTCACGTCGTTGCGCGCCAAGGCGACCGACAGCAGGGGCAACTCCGTGGAGACCACGCTGATCCGGGCGTACAAGATCGCCAAGTGAGTCAGGCGGGCCCGTGGCGGAACGTCGCCGCGGGCCCGTCTAGCCCTCGGCGGCGATGCGGTCGAGCCACTCGCCGAGCAGGTGCCGTTCCCCCGCGCTCAACGTCGTCTCCGGCAACGCGGCCCGTAGCGCGCGCGCCGCACCCGCCGGTCCGGCGTCGACTACGGCGGACTTCTCGTTCGTGACGGCGGCGACCATCGCTTCCCGCATCGCGGTCAGCAGGGCCGGGTCGCGCCGGTCCTCCGGCAGCGACAACCAGGTGAGCACCGCGCCGCGCGCCGTCGCGTGGATGAGGGACGCCGCGAGCCGCTCGTCGACCCGCAACCACCCGCCCGCCGCGAGGCGGTGGATCCGCTCCACCAGGATCCGCATGCCCGCCTGGAACGCGGCCGACGTCGTGCCGCGCCGGGGTTCGCCGTACATCAGCGCGTACAGCGACGGGTTGGCGAGACCGAACTCCACGGCCAGGTCCCACCCCGCCCGCAGGTCCTCCACGGGGTCGTCCGGCGAGGTGTCGACGTGCTTGGCCGCGAGGAACGCGGTGTAGCCGTGCT
Source organism: Umezawaea sp. NPDC059074 (assembly GCF_042738955.1). NCBI lineage: Bacteria > Bacillati > Actinomycetota > Actinomycetes > Pseudonocardiales > Pseudonocardiaceae > Umezawaea > Umezawaea sp. NPDC059074. The sequence continues at coordinate 5,326 of NZ_JBHYHC010000088.1, read as the reverse complement.
CGGCCACCGCGTCCAGCAGCCCGTCCTTGTCGCCGAAGAGGCGGTAGATCGTCGGCGGCTGCACCCCTGCCGCTGCCGCGACCGCGCGCGTGGTCACGGCGTCGCCGCCTTCGCGCGCGAGCAGGTCCGCAGCGGCCTCGACCACCCGGACGCGGATGGGCTCCCGACCTGGCTCCTCGTGCATGTATCGATGGTACCGCCCGCAGTGGACCGTTGATATTATCGGTGATAACGTCGAGTTGTTTCCAATGGAAACACAACGACGAGGAGCAGATCATGACCGAACGACTCCGCATCACCGCCCTCGAGGAGCACGTCGCACTGCCGGTCGTGCTCGACGCGTGGACCCGCGCCGGAGTGCCCCGGATCCCCCAGCTCGGCTACGGCGACGAGCCCTTCGCCCGCCGTCTGCGGGACGTCGGCGAGGGCCGGATCGCCGACATGGACGACCAGGGCGTGGACGTCGCCGTGCTCTCCCTGGCCTCACCGGGCGTGCAGAACCTCACCGCCGCCGACGCCGTGGCCGTCGCGCGCGAGGCGAACGACGCGCTCGCCGAGGTCGTGGCCACCCACCCGGACCGCTTCCAGGCGTTCGCGACCATCCCGACCCCCGACCCCGAGGCCGCCGCCGCGGAACTGGAGCGCGCGGTCACCCGGCTCGGGTTCCCCGGCGCGATGCTGTACGGCCGCACCGGCGACAAGCCCGCCGACGCACCCGAGTTCGACGACCTCTACGCCACCGCCGCCCGCCTCGGCGTGCCGCTGCACTTCCACCCGCAGACGCCGGTCCAGCCGGTGCTCGACGCGTACTACTCGGGGTTGGGCCCGGTCGGCATGGGCCTGGCGACGGCGGGCCTCGGCTGGTACTACGACCTGGGCGTCCAGTACCTGCGGATGATCTTCTCCGGCGTGTTCGACCGCCACCCGGACCTCCAGGTGATCGCCGGTCACTGGGGCGAACTGGTCCTGTTCTACCTGGACCACACGGGGATCATGGCGCACAACGCGCGCCTGGAACGGCCGCTGGTCGACTACTTCCGGCAGAACTTCTGGATCGCGGGCAGCGGCACCGTGAGCGAGCGGTACCTGCGGTGGACGGCGGAGGTCGTCGGCACCGAGCGGATGGTCTACTCGACGGACTACCCGTACACCTTCGGCACCCGACCGGGCGGCTTCCCGTTCCTGGACACCAGCGGCGGGGTCGCGCGGTCGTTCCTGGAGCACGCCCCGTTCACCGAGGCCGAGAAGACCGCCATCGGCTCCGGCAACTGGGACCGGCTCACGACCGGACTCGGTGCGAACCTGGGCTAACCCGGCCACCGGACGTGCACGTCGTCGATGCGGAACGGGTGGGCGTGGCGGGGGCCGCCCGCCGTCACGAGGTGGTGGTGGTTCGGGTCGAGGTCGTGGTGGTCGTGTTCCACGACCTCCGGGTCGTGGACCGGCCAGAGGCGGATCGCCGCCAGACCCGCCCCGGCCGTGATGACGGCCAGCGCCAGCAGTGCGGCGGCCAGGCCCGCCGTCGCCCCGACCCACCCGGCGAGCGGGTAGCAGAGCAGCCAGCAGGCGTGGGACAGGGCGAAGTCGGCGGCGAACAGGGCCGGGCGGTCGCCCGCGTCGGCGGAGCGGCGCAGCAGGCGCGCGGCGGGCGTGAGCACGAGCGCGCTGCCCGCGCCGACCACCGCCCACAGCGCCAGGAGCGCGGGCCAGCGCCACGCACCCGACAGCGCCAGGACGGGCACCGCGGCGACGAGCGCGGCCGTGAGCAGGAACGCGGCGCGCACCATCACGGTCCGGTCGGCGTGGCGCTCCAGCACCCGCGGCAGGACCAGCGCGACGACCAGCGAGCCGCACCCGTTGGCGCCCAAGGCGATGGCGACGTCGGCGGCGCCGCGGCCGAGGAGGTCGCGGACGGACGTGACGGTGTTGACGAACACCATCGACCCGGCCGCGGCCACCGCGAGGTGGACGGCGAGCAGGCCGCGCAGGCGTGGCGTGGCCAGGTAGACGCGGACGCCCCCGCGGCGGACCCGGCGGGCCGGTCGCGGTGACGGCAGCAGCACCGACACGACGAACGCAGCCGACGCCAGGAAGCCCAACGACGTGCCGAGGAACAGGTGGTCGAAGCTGACCACGGCCAACGCCGTGGCGGCCAGCAACGGGCTGAGCAGGCTCTCCAGGTCGTAGGCCAGGCGGGACAGCACGAGCGCCCTGGTGTAGTCGCGCTCGTCGGTGAGGACGTCCGGGATCGTGGCCTGGAACGCGGGCGTGAACGCGGCGGACGCGGCTTGCAACAGGAAGACCAGCAGGTACACCTGCCAGACCTCGTGCACCCACGGCAGGGCGAGCGCGATGCCCGCCCGCACCAGGTCGAGGCTCACCAACAACGTCCGCCGGGGCAATCGGGCCGCCACCACCGCCGCCACGGGGGCGACGGTCACGTAGGCGACCATCTTGATCGCCAGCGCGGTGCCGAGCACGGCCCCCGCGTCGGGCCCCGCCAGCCGGTGGGCCAGCAGGCCGAGCGCAACCGTGGCCAGGCCCGTTCCGGTCAGGGCGATGACCTGGGCCGTGAACAGGCGCCGGTAGGTCCGGTTGCCGAGTACGCCGAACATCGTGCTCCCGAGTGGTCCTCGTGGCGGGACGCCGGCACTATACGTGCTCATGTACGCACGCGACGACGTTGCAACTACCACCGACTGGCAGCAGCTACCGCCTGGCGAGCACGTCGACGCGGCTGTGGACGTGTTCCGGATGCTCGCCGATCCGACGCGGCTGAGGATGCTCTGGCTGTTGTGCGGCGACGACTACGACGTCACGACGCTGGCCGCGGCGGTCGGCATCGCGCGCCCCGCGGTGTCCCAGCACCTGGCGAAACTGCGGCTGGCGGGCGTGGTGTCGACCCGGCGGGACGGGCGGCGGGCGGTCTATCGGGCCCGCGGCGGCCACGTCCGCCGGCTGTTGAACGAGGCGGTGCAGGCGGTGGACCACCACCTGACCGGCACCCCCGACCACGATTGACGACCGCCGACGCCGCTCCGGTGGGGCGTCGGCCTCCCTGCGTCACTCGGCCGGGGAACGAGCACGGGGTCAGGCCGCGTACGACGCGCGCAGACCGGGGACCGGGCCGCTGCTGCAGTGCACGCTGAAGGCCAGGAAGTCGAGCTGCCTGCCGTTCGTCGGACGGTCGAACTCGAAGATGACCAGGTCCGCCTCGTCGGTCAGGGCGAGGATGTCCGTGGAGCGGGTGGTGGCGTTCATGTCGTTCTCCCCTTGTGTGCGGCTGGCGTTCCTTGCTGCTGGGGAGAAGTCTGCTGTTCCGGCGAACCCGCCGGTAGTTAAGGCATAACGCGCTCAAACGTGAAGTTCTCACACCCCGGACGGGCGTGGAACGGGTGCGCTCGACGTGGCCGCCGCGTAGGGTGCCGCGGCCCGCCGAGCACGCCGCTAGCGCTCCAGCACGATGACCGGGATCAGCCGGTCGGTCTTCTTCTCGTAGTCGGCGAACCCGGCCATCTCGGACACCATGCCCGCGTACAGCCGGTCGCGCTCGGCCCGGTCCGTGACCTCCCGCGCGGTGGCCTCGAACTTCTCCGTCCCGACCTCGACCGTGACCCGCGGGTTGGCCTTCACGTTGTGGTACCAGTCCGGGTTCTTGTCGGCCCCGCCGTACGACGCGGCGATGACCAGCCGCTCCCCGTCCCGGCTGCTCACCAGCGGCGTGGTCCGCGGCTCCCCGCTCTTGGCCCCCACCATCGTCAGCAGCACCAGCCGCTTCCCCTCGAACGGCCCGCCGACCACACCCGCGTTCGCGTGGAACTCGTCGATGATCTTCTGGTTCCAGTCAGCCGCTTCGCCAGCCATGCTGCCCTGCCTCCTCGGAGTCGTGTGGAATCAACGTACTTCGACGCCGGTAGAATCGCTGAGGGACAGGAGGTGCGGCACGTGACGCGAGCGGCAGGCAAAACGCAGCGAGCCGACGCCGCACGCAACCGCGAACGCCTCCTCACAGCAGCGGTCCGCGCTTTCACGCGCGACGGCCTGGACGCCACGGTCAAGTCGATCGCCGACGACGCGGGCGTAGGCGTGGGCACCCTCTACCGCCACTTCCCCACCAGGGACGCCCTCATCGAGGCCGCGTACCGCAACGAACTGGACCGCCTCTGCGACGCCGCGGACACCCTGCTGACCACCGAACCACCGGCCCAAGCGGTCCGCACGTGGATGGGCCGTTTCATCGACTACACCACGGCCAAGTACGGCATGGCGGAAGCCCTCAGAGCCATCACAGCAGCGGGCGCGAACCCGTACGCCCACAGCCGCGACCGCCTCATCGACTCCCTCACCACCCTGCTCACAGCAGCCGCCAAGGCGAACACGATCCGCCAGGACACCACCCCAGAAGACCTTCTGACAGCCCTCTCCGGCGTAGCGATGGCCGTAGGCACAGGCGACCAATCCCGCCGCACCCAAGCCGACCGCGTCCTGGACCTGCTGGCAGACGGCCTCCGCCCGTAAAACCCCTCGGACGAAGGCCGCCGCCCTTTCACAGCGCGAGCGCGGCCTCCACTTTGGCCACGACAGCACCCTCGGCGTCCACAACCCGCCCATCGGCCTGAGCGACTTCCCGACAAATCGCCACCACAGCAGCAGAAAACGCCGACACCTCCCCAGGCGCCTTCACCGCAAGAATCCCCACACACCGCCGCAACGCCTCAAGGACCCCGACCTCCACATCGGACACGGACCCGGCAGGCAACTCGGGCACCCCACCCTTGATCACCTCACGCAGCTCGGGCGACAAGTTCTCCATCGCCTTGGCCCCCGCGTAACTCTCCTTGTCGAGCGCACCGGGATCAGCAGTGGACACCAACACCATCGCACCAAAAACAGCGGTACGAAAAACCCGACCTTCGTCTTCCGTGTACTCAGCCATACACACACCCTAAAGCCCACCCACACCCAACCAACCGATCTACCACCCCCGGCCAGTCGACACCAACTAGCGCACAGCTTTCCGGCCCCGACTCAACTCGCACCGGGACTGACCGTCATGCCCTTGAGCCCTCGCCCCAACTTGCACCGATCGGAACTGCTCTCTCCGTCTTCCGGCCCCCGGCCGGCACTCGCACCGCGCGGGACTGGACTAAAAATCTTCCGGCCCCCGGCCGGCACCGGCACCGCGCCCCAACCGCACCGTGCCGGCAGGTTCTTTTAACCCCCAACCCTGGCGGCCCCCGATTGTTTTTGCGCCCCCACCCTCTTTCGCTTTGTCAAGGCGTCTTTCCAGCCTTGACAAAGCGAAAGAGGGTGGGATAATCGGCGC